>RFNU01000207.1 GCA_009927065.1 bacterium
AATCTGATTTGTGCCGATGAGTTGTTTGAAAAACAATCTCAATTAAAACAAGATGCATTTGACCAGGCAATAGATAATTTTTTTCCATTATCTCCTGATCAAATCAAAATGATTTATGGAGCATACGAAAAAAAACTTGCAGTTTCTTCATTACCATTAACACCAGTTCCGATAGCTGTGACCTCAACGAGAAATATCTCTTTATCCCCAGGATCAGATATTCCTCTTGTGCGGTTGAGTAAGGGGTATATTAGTTCTGTTATTTTCTTAGATCAAACAGGACAACCTTGGCCGATAGCAAATTACTCTCTTGGAAACCCAGAGGCTTTTGATATTAACTGGGATAATCAATCTAATACACTGTTTATTCAGTCATTAAAGAGTTGGGCTTTTGCCAATATAGGGATTCGATTACAAGGGCTTCCCACACCAATAATGATAAACTTGGCTTCAAGTCAGGGAGAGGTTGATTATAGATTGGATTTTAATATTCCAGAAAATGGACCTTTTGCTAAAGAAAATAATCATATTGATGCATTGGCTGTTGATAATAAATTGTTAGCATTTTTAGATGGTGCTCCTCCAATAGGAGCTATTCCGTTATATTTAGAACCTGATTTAGGGCAAGCTTGGCTTATGCAGGGACGTGTTATTTTACGCTTAAAAGATACATTACTTTCTCCTCAGTGGTTTGCTCAAACACAAAGCTCTGATGGTATGAAAGTTTATGAAATCAGCAGAACTAATACGATCGTTGTTGCGCGTAAAGGCTCTCCTAAAACTGTAACGATTAAAGGATTGTAATATGGCTGCGCAGCCCTCTAAATTAAGATCGTTTGCAATTATTTTAGTTGGTGCTTTCTCCATCTATTTAGTGACAAACTTTTTTACCAAAAATGACAAAGTCGTTGAAAAAACCCAGATTAGTGTGCGTTCATCACCTGAGATAGAATCTATTCCTGGTTCTATTAAAAACAATGATAGATATATTAAGCTTCAACAGGAAAATAATGCTCAACGTGCATCTGATGCAAAAAAAAGAGGAGAATCAGCTTTGCCTACGATGGTGAATAAACCAAAAGAAGATAAAACTGATGAAGAGTTTTTTAAAGATTTCGCCAAAAAACAAGCGCCTCAAGATGAAAAAAAGAATCGTGAAGATGCTTTGAAAAAAGCGCAAGAAGATGCAGATAAGCGTTTAAAAGAACAACAAAATCGTCTTGATAAATTACGAAAAGAGCAAGATGAAAAAAGAAGATTAACCGAACAATCTCGTCTCGATCAGCAAAGAAATCAAAATTATCAAAAAGACCTGGATGTGATGAAAGGAATAGTTTTAAATGAAATTAATCTATTAACTAAAGGTTATAGTTCCAGTATTAAACAAGTTTATGTGGGTTCAAAAACAACTCCCGATGATCTTAATCAAAATAATAAAACCAGTCAGATGGATAAGGCTAGCCAACCTTCTGCCCCTGCATCCGCACCAATAAAAGCAACACCTTTTTACAAAGCAGGCACTGTTATTTATGGAGTCATTCAGACTGATTACAACAGTGATAATGCGGGACCTATTCTTGCAAGAATAACCAGTGGACCACTTGCTGGTTCAACATTAATTGGCACAGCTAGCCAGCCATCTTCAGAGTGGTCATCCGGTATGGGTGTTGTTTTTAACACTTTAGTAACACCATTTGGTACACGATCTCAATCTGTAGCCTTAACAGCCATTAATCCTGAAAATTATCAAACCGGTGTTAGTTCTTCAACAAATTATCACTATGCTCAACGTTACGGGGCCATGATTCTTTCCGGAGCGATTCAGCAAGCGAGTAGTCAAGCTCAAAGCGGTTCTGGATCGTCTTCAGAAAATTCTAATACAACCGGATCGTCAACTACTTCGACGAAAACATCGACAAATACGACAAGCGGTTATGCATCTATATTCAGCCCTATCAGTTCACAGATCAGCGCTAATTTAAGTAAAGTAGGTTCTAGAGCACCTACATATACAATACATCAGGGAACAGCCATAGGGCTGTTATTTTTAAATGATTTTGTTCTTGAGTCTTGAGGATTAATGTTATGAGTGAGAATAAAAATTCTTCAAAAATAAATGAATTTGATTTTGAAGAAGATCCAGTTGCAGGAAAAGTTATCGATCAATCAATGATTGGTCGTCAAAAATCACCGATAAACAACTCGCTCATTGTTGCTGTTGTTATAATTGTGTTACTCTTTGTTGTTTTTAAATTTACTGGGAAATCTTCGTCTAAAAAGCCGAATGCAACCAAAGAAACAGTATCAGTTATGAGCGCACAATCATTACCGCCTCATCCTGAACCAGCAGCTCAGCTTTTGGTGTCCAAATCAGCTCCAGCTGCTGCCCCGTCAAAGCCAGCAGTGGATAATTCCGTTAAAGACACTAAAAATACTGCTGATATTAAAAAAGATCCGGTAGAGAAACACATTGAGCTATCTAAAAATATTGAGAGCCCTGATATAATCAAGATGGATCACCCTGATATGACTCGTTTAATGAAAGATATTCATCTTGCTTTAGATAAAAATTATAAGCAAAATCAAGTCTTGATCGAGGGCATTAGTCATAGAATAGATCAACTTGTTACGACTCAAGGTAGCGATAAGAATTTGGCTGAAGGTCAATTTGCTCAAATTCAATCACAATTAACTGTTTTACAAGATCAGCAAAAAGATCTGCGGTCTAAAGCTGATTTGCTGCTTAATAAAACACTAGAGCAAGAAAAAAGTCTTAAACATATTGATGAGCTTTTAGTCAAGCAAGCCGCAGAGTTTGATACAGCTGAAGATTTACAAGCGGTAAAGGCCCCATCGAAAGTAGTCATTCACGCCATTATACCTGGAAGAGCTTGGTTGCGCGATCAAAATAATAAGATTTTCTCTGTGGTTGAAGGCGATGAGATTCCTGGATATGGCAAAATTTTAACGATTGACCCGCGTTTAGGTACCCTTATAACAAATTCAGGACAAATTTTAAGATATTGATCTTAATATAAGGTAGCAGCTAATGTCCACATTTACAGTAGCGGGTAATTCTTACACAATAAATCAGAGTCTTGGGTATACTAATTTATTAACAACGGCATATCATCTTGAAATGCTTGTTATGGTCATGTCTTATATAGCCGGTATTGTCATGATCATCAGAGGCTTTGCGTTATACAAAGCTTTTGGTCAGAATATTAATCAGGCTACGCGTCCTGGAGAAGTTGCAGGACCAGCTGTTTATATTATTATTGGAGTATTTCTTTTTTATTTCCCAAGTATTTTCAAAGTGGGTCTTTATACTCTTTATGGAACAATAACACCCACAGATTTAGTATACAAAGGCTCAGATACTTCTAGAAATTGGGATAATCTCTATACATTAATCAATCGTTATTGTCGTTTAATAGGAGTCATTTCATTTTTTAGAGGGTTATTGTTGATTTCACGAGCGGGAGAGCAGGGTACGCAACCTGGGAGCATAACAAAAGGAATGATTCATTTAGTGGCAGGCATTATGATTTATAATATAGGAGGCACTATCCTTGTCTTCCAATATACGTTTGGTATTACTAAAGTAGGTGGAGCATAATCATATGCAATTACTCCCTTTACGATTTCATATTAAAGCTGGTAACTGGAATTATTATCATCAGCGCATGGAATCTCGAAATTACGCTAAAATAAAAGAAATCGTCCTTGACCAATATAAGAACCAATGTGCTTATTGTGGTTATGTATCTATTCATAATCATCTTGTGAATAAAAATTTCAATTATCGGGATAACTCAAAAGAAAATATTATTCCTGCATGCTCTATTTGCGTGCAATGTGTCTTACTTGATGGATTTGGACAAGATCCTCAATTTGGAGGCACTATTATTTTCTTACCTGAATTAGAGCAAGTTCAATTAGCACATCTTTTGAGAACTGTTTATGCTGGTTTTGAAAAACAAGCGAGTTACAAATCAAGATTAGCTGATTTTATGATCACTTTTGAAGAGCGCAAAGAATACGTCGAAAGTATTCTTGGTAAAAAAAGCTACGAGCCAGAATTTTTCGCTCAAGGTCTTTTGGATACTTTTATTGATGAAAAAAAGCTTGAACATCCTATTTTTAAGAGTTTGCGATTTTTACCAGATAAAGCAAAACTTAAAAATGAGATACCGGATTTTATCCGGACTTATTTTAATAATGATTAAAGGACTAATAAAGG
>RFNU01000130.1 GCA_009927065.1 bacterium
CTATTCATCCGTAGTTAATATTTAATACCTTACGGCGAAGAAATCGATCCAGATCATCTTGTTTTTCTAAGATCGCTCAATGTTATTAAAATTCTCTTGGTTAATAAAATAGATCTTTTTAATATTCAGCCCTACTCTAGAAATCATTTGGATTTTGATGTTGAAGTAGGAGTTTCCGTTTTAAAACGATCTGGTATCGACCAGCTCATTGCTTTTTTTGAAAAAACATTTATTGGGGAGTGGTCTGAAGAAACTCCTTTTGTTGCGAATATTCGCCAACTTAATGTAATTAAAGACTTTCTTGATCTTCTTGAGGAATCGAGAGATACTATTCTTCGCGCGGAAATCGCGGCCGACTTATTGGCAGAGGCTAATAAAGTGATTGGAACCTTAACAGGCGAGCACACAACAGAAGAACTGTTGGGTCAAATCTTTTCCACATTTTGCATAGGTAAATAAAAACTGTTCATGATCAAGTATTTTAAGAGATATGATGTAATTGTCGTAGGAGGTGGTCACGCTGGTGTTGAAGCGGCAATGTCTTGTGCACGCTTGGGGGCTAATGCTTTGCTGATTACCCAAAATATTGAAACAATAGGTCAAATGTCCTGCAACCCGGCCATAGGTGGAGTTGGAAAAGGTCATCTTGTAAAAGAAATAGATGCTCTTGATGGTATAATGGCAAGGGCTGCCGATCATGCTGGTATTCATTTTAAAACACTCAATGCGAGCAAAGGGCAAGCAGTTCAGTCTACACGAGTTCAGGCAGATAGACAGCTTTACAAGCAATTTGTGCGCCAAACCGTCGAATCTGAAAAAAACCTTGATATTATGCAGCAGGATGTTGAAGACTTGATCTTAAATGGAGTGACTGTAGAGGGCGTTATTACCAATATGCATTTGGCGATTTATGCACCGAGAGTTATTTTAACTACAGGCACTTTTCTGGGTGGAAAGTTGTTTTCTGGCCAAACAGTCTTAAGCGGAGGTCGAGCTGCGGAGGCTCCATCAATAAAACTTGCTCAAAGACTGCGAGCTTTACCTTTTAACATAGGCCGTCTGAAAACAGGAACACCAGCTCGGCTCGATAAAAGAACACTAGATTACACTGTTTTTCAAGAGCAAAATGGAGATGAAATCATCACCCCTTTTTCTTTTATAGGATCAATAGAAAATCTTCCAGATCAAACATCTTGTTTTATAACCCATACCACTGAAGAAACATTCAATATTGTTAAAAAAAACCTTCATTTGTCTGCAATGTATTGTGGTCAAATAGAAGGCAAAGGGCCTCGTTACTGCCCATCCTTTGAAGATAAGGTGGTAAGATTTTCAGATAAAAAAACACATCAGGTCTTTATCGAGCCAGAAGGGTTGAATTTACAAGAAATTTACCCCAATGGTATTTCAACTTCTTTGCCGATAGAAATACAGCTGCCTTTTATTCGCTCTATCAAGGGCTTTGAAAAAGCTCTTATCACTCGCTTTGCTTATGCCGTCGAGTATGATTATATTGACCCCAGAGATCTGCATCCGACTTTGGAAACAAAACATATTAATGGATTATATTGTGCCGGACAAATCAACGGGACAACAGGGTATGAAGAGGCTGGCGCCCAAGGGTTGTTGGCAGGTATTAATGCTATTTTAAGCTTGGATAAGCGTTCATTTATTCCTTTGAGAAGCGATTCTTATTTGGGTGTAATGATTGACGATTTAACAACTTATGGAACGATAGAGCCTTATAGAATGTTCACCTCGCGCGCTGAATATCGCTTATTACTGAGAGAAGATAATGCTGATGCTCGGTTGACCCCAAAAGGCATATCAATGGGGCTGGTTGGATTAGATAGGGCACGTCGTTATGATGTTAAAATGAAGCGAATAGCTGAAATCAAGCATATTTTAAGCGAATTGAGACCATATCAAGATGAAGATTTTTCGGCTCTTTGCACAGCAGTGTCCTTTGATGTAAAAGAACAAAGATCAATCTTATCCTTGCTTTCTAAGCCACAGCTCTCTAATAATGTTATTTTTGATCTCTTGTGCAAAAAAAGAATCATTCAAGAAAATGAATTAACTTTATTTAAAACGATAGCGGCAGATGAATCCTATGCCGGGTATATTAACAAGCACCTAGAAGAAATAGAGAAAGTTAGAAAAAACGAAACTCTGTTGATTGATTTTTCTTTTGATTTTCAAAGCATTAAGGGTTTGTCAAACGAAATCCTAGAAAAATTATCAACAACCAAACCGCAGACTTTGGGACAGGCTAGTCGTATTCCAGGGATGACCCCCGCGGCATTATCTTTGTTGTTGGTTCATTTAAAGAAAAAGGAAAAAACAGATGTTTGATCCATCATTTAAGCAGGCCTGTTTAAAACTAGGACTAGAAAGTAAAATCGATCTTTTTGAGAAATATATAAATATTATTTTGTACTGGAATCAACAGCTGAATCTTGTTGGCCGTCAGCAAACAGTTGAGCGGATACATCATCATCATTTACTAGACAGCTTAATTCTGACTCCATTATTAAAAGAGTTTACTGAAGTATGTGATGTTGGTAGTGGAGCCGGTTTTCCTGCCCTATGTTGGGCTATAGCTAGAGATGACTTTCAGGTTACTCTTGTTGAAAAAAGTCCGAAAAAAGCCTCTTTTTTGACATGTGCTGTGGAAGAGCTAAACTTGACGAGTCGAGTAAAAGTTCTGTGCGAACGAGTAGAGCAGATTCAATTAAAGAGCAAGCTTATTAGTTGTCGTGCATTAACAAGCATAAGCGATTTTCTAAAAATCACCGATCACTTAGGCTCTCCAGATTCTAAATGGTGGTTGTTAAAAGCTAAAAACGAAACGATTGATCAGGAGCTTGTTTGCGTTGATCAATCAAAATGGTCTGTAACAATCTCCCCTTTAATTCACCCGACTCAAGATGTTACTCGAAACTTGGTAGAGGTTCGACGCAAAAAGTAATAAAAATGGATTGACAAGGAGGTCGCCGTGGCACGAATTATATCTGTAGCGAATCACAAAGGCGGTGTCGGAAAGACTACTTGCGCCGTTAATTTGGCCTGGGAGTTTTCAAGAAAAAAGCGATTGTTACTGATAGACGCGGATCCTCAAGGAAACTCTACTACGCATCTAGGCCTCATTAAGCATGAACAACCAATATCTTTACTCGATGTTTTGACAGAAAAACATTCCGTTGTTGAGGCAATCACTCCTATCGACTCGAATCTTTCAATAATCACTGCAAAACCAAGTTTGCATTATGTTCATCTTGATCACCATAGAGTTCTTGAGCAGGCGATAAGATCAGTCGTCGATGACTATGATATTATTTTAATTGATTGCGCCCCTTCAATGTCTGTCCTTACAATTAATTGTTTTTTTGTTTCCAATTATTTAATTACCCCTATAGAAAATGGATTTTTAGCCTTAGAAGGGTTAAATGATTTATTAATGACTATTCAAGACATCAATAATAATTATGCCGCTTCTTTGGAGTTATTAACGATTGTGCCTAACATGGTTGATTGGCGTAACAGATTAACACATGAAATTTTTGCGCAATTAAAACGACATTTTCCTGGACAGCTAGCAAAAACATCGATTCCTCGTAATATTCGTCTTGCAGAGGCACCATCTCATGGAGTGCCTATAGCCGTTTATGACCCTCTTTGTGCTGGTGCATTAGCTTTTGAGCAATTGGCAAAAGAATTACTAAAAAAATTATCACTGCTAAAACAAAAAGAAAAAGCTTAAGTCAAAACAAGAGGTACATAGAAATGCTAAAAAATAAAAGTCTGGGCAAGAATATGGATCGCCTTTTTAAATCCAAGGACAGCGCCAAAATTCTAGGGGGATTTATTGCTGAGGCTAATCACGAATCAGTTAAAATGATATCATTAGAACATATTCATCCCTCAGTCCATCAACCTCGCACAGAATTCGATGATTTAAAAATTCAGGAACTAGCAAATTCAATAAAAAATCAAGGAGTGATTCAGCCGATTATCTTAAAAGCAGATAATCATGGCGCTTATGTTATTATTGCTGGAGAGCGTCGCTACAGGGCCGCTAGAGAAGCTGGATTAACAAAGATCCCGGCAATAATAAGAAGTTATTCCGAAAAAGAAGCATCTTTTGTAGCACTTGTAGAAAATATTCAAAGAGAAGATTTAAATCCTATAGATAAAGCTGAAGCTTTATCAAGAATCATTGCTGAGTACAGATTGAAACAACAAGAACTTGCTCAAGTTCTAGGTATGTCACGCTCTCAACTTACAAATACATTAAGATTGTTAAAAGTTGATGAATCTGTACGCATTGCATTATATAATAAATTAATCACCGAAGGGCATGCAAAAGTTTTGGCGGGACTTCCTTTAGAGGATCAGTCTTTTTACTGTCAAAAAATAGAGCAAAAAGGCCTTTCTGTGAGACAATTAGAAGATTTAGTTTTAAAAAACAAAACACACCAATCAGAAGATCAGCTTGTTTGTGCAAAACAGACTCGCAATAACAGCACGTATTTTGATAAGCTGAAACGATTGATGGAAGAATTCTTTTTGACAAAAGTCGATCTTTCCGACAATGGAAAAGGGAAGGGAAAAGTTGTTTTTTATTACGATTCATATGAAGAGCTGAATGGGTTAATAGACAAGATGGCTATTGAAAAAGAAATGTTTTAGTTAAGGAATTATGTATCAACCTTTATTTGTTTTATTTTGTTTATTAATACTGAATATTATTGCTGGATTAGAATCAATAAAAAAAACAATTGACAATCCTCATCGAGCACCCAAAATTTTGATTTTTTTATTTATAAAAAGGTTGGTATTTTGTGGAGTTTCTATTATTTTAGCAAAAAAACATCTTTTAAATGAAAAAGAACTTTTGATTTTTTTCTTGGGTTTCGGTATTGTTATGTTCTCGTCAAATATTATTGCTGAAAAGTTAAAATTTTTTATAGGTGAAAATTCATGAACGCAAGTGAATATGTCTTGCATCATTTAACAAATACTCAAATAGGCACTGGCGGTTTTTGGACTATTAATCTTGATTCTGTCATCGTTACCC
>RFNU01000127.1 GCA_009927065.1 bacterium
CACGTAACGATCTTATATGCTGTATGATTTGATAAGTCTCTATTGTGCTGTAACTGATAGAGTCGGGTAAATCCATCAATGTAGCATGCATCGCTTTGCAATTACGCTCAGCTAAAGCAAATAGTGCCGTTAAGTTACCTTCTTCTAAAGACTCAAACATTAACTTGAGATCTTCTTCAACACATAGAGGCCATGTTTTGTAAAGTCGAGAATAACGAACAGTTTGTATCATCGCTTGACGAGATGAATACTTTTTAGGGGATGTATCACATACTATTAAACCCACTCTCATCTGAGGGTAATGATAGGGTAATACAGTTGCATAAGAATCCAAACCATCTTCCAAAACACCTCGGTGCCAATGCACAAAACCATGCCATAAAGAACGGCAAGCACTACCACTGCCTAAACGAGCTATTAATGACAATTCTTGTGCAGAGAGTTGCCAATGAAACAGACGATTTAAAGCAAGAGTTAACGCTGCAAAACCGCAAGCGGACGAAGCCAGACCAGCTGAAGCAGGAATATTAAGTTTGGTGTTGATTTTAAAAAAAGGAGCTTCTTTATTTCTAAATAAATTTAAAAAATCAAAAACTTGGTTGTAAAAAATATTGTTTTTGATAACATTGTGATCATTAAGCTGTAAAGCATCTTCAGTATCACTAACCTCAAGAGTTGTCAGTGCGCCATAGTCTTGTAATGATATTGACAAGCTATCAGTGACTGGCAAATTGAGCTCAATCGAACGCTTTCCCCAATACTTACATAACGCTATATTGCTTGGGGCAAACACTGTGGCGGCTTGCAGTTCATGTTGAGCAGTACGGTGACCAATAATACGAGCAATATATTCTCTACGACATACCATAATAACCAGGTAGTGTTTTTAAATGAATAATTTTAGCGCCATGCATCTCTATAGGTAAGTGTACAATAGCAGCACCCAATCCTATCACACAATCACCGCCACCAGCGCCTGATATTTTTGCACCTAAAATAGCTTGATGACTTTTTAATAAGTCAAATAACCTATCCAGATCCTGATTGCTGACACCAAGCTCTTTCATATGATGTTGTTGTGCCGTCATTAACTCACCAAAACGATGCAAATCATTATTTGTCAAAGCGCGCATCCCTAACGTTGCAAGATTTTCTATTTCTGCAAAAATTTTTGCAATCTCTTTAGGTTGTTGTTTTAGGCGCTGATTTACAAAGTTGATCATTAAGGCTGTTTTTGTTTTATAACCACAATAAGTCGCCGTCAGATCAAAAGAATGATGATATTTTACAATTTCAAAGGTACGAGGATTAAAAGCGACTGTTGAGCCATAAACACTTGCAGCACAATCACAGCCAGATGCAAAACCTTGGACTTGGCGTACAGTTTTAATAGCATCTTTTAAAATACGATCTGGATCTGTTGAATGAAAAAAAGCCAAATTAAGCGCACCCAAGGTCGCAACAACCACTGCAGCTGAACTTCCAAAACCTATATTGGGATCGATTCCTGAAGTTAGTGTCAACTCAAAACCCGTTGATATAAAATCAGAAAAAACATTTATAGCCTCAATAACATAAGAAAATGGTTCTTTGATTGGCATGCAACCTATACTGCCTTCGTAAGTTCCAAAGCTAGACTTAATAAGAATTGTTTTATTGTCACGCAACTCAAGTTTCGCAGTGATGAATTGGTCAATAGCTGCACATATCCCAAATCCTTGATGAACAACTGCGTGCTCACCTAGCAACATTAAGCTTGCGCATGCACGATAATTATAAACCTGTGACACCAGCTCCAACTCCTGTTATTTTTTGAAATCCATAGCCATAATCATGACATATTTGTTCTATCTCTGAAGATGCGAAAGCAACAACCATTCCTGCGTTATCACCAAAAATTGTACCGCTCCCTGATATTTTAGCAACACCTCCTGTTTTTTCAATCTTATGAATAAAACTTTGAACTTTTAAAGGAACAACGCCTAAATCCACTAAGAGTTTATGATTTAATAGAACTGCCTGATGCAAAAAATAAGTGTCTTGCGTCATCAAAAAGGAATCAATATAACAATCAATTCTATTATATTGTTCATCATGATCAGACATCCACCGTTGTTTAACCAATGCAACGCAATCACCTGTAGTCGAAAAAGGTTTACCCGTTGAAATCAAATAAAATTTAAATGCTGGGAGAGATAATGGCTTGAATTTTTTGTTTTGATAACTCGCTAGCCCTCCGTATAAAGAAGCAGCGACATCTAATCCACTGGATATTCCATGCTGAAAACATTCTAATTTAACAGCTTGATGAAAAATATCATCAAGTCGATACTTTTTATTTTTCAATGTGTTTATAGCAAGTAAAGCACTAACAATAAGTGCAGCAGATGAGCCTTGTCCACTTTGAGGCATAACATCTGACGCTATCACCACCTCTATCCCATCGAAAAAGTCATCAAATCCTTCAATAAGAACAGCTGCCATCAAAGCTGAAGGCTCAGTAAGAACATGTGAGATTGGTATTTCTTTTGCTAAAAAGCGAGAATACTGTATTTTTATTGCTTGATATTGATCATACAGCTGCTGATAACTCCTCGTTTGGGTTAAACCTAAATTCAGTAAATTCAACTTGATACCAAAATCAGTACACGTTGGCATGACCTTGAGTAAACAGTGTGTTCTTAAAGGCAAGGCTTGCACATAAGCTTTATGCCCAAAAATAACTGCGTACTCTCCAAAAAGAATAGTTTTACCGGCAGCAGTTGCGTGTGCTTTTAATGATAAGGAGGCACATGGGCTATGATGCTTAGACATTAACACACTCTAAAAGATATAAAATTTCTCATCAACAACTTGCCGTTCTAAATCTTTCTGTTGAGTATGAAGAGCGTATATTCGTTGATGATTTGAGATCTTCACTAATCGATAATAACCACTATGAACAGTACATGGTATACTGCAGCCATTAACATGATCAAGAAGATTGAAATCATAAAATTCTTCATAACGTTTGATATCTAATTCAATGCGATTTTCTAATAAATGCATATGATAATCAGTATTCAAATGCTTTTTATAATTCGGTTGTACAATCATACTGAAAAATTCAGAAGATGATCCTGAACCATAACTATAACATCCCAAACGTTGACCTGTGAAATCACAAGATGATTGTTCCAACAAAGAGGCTAATCCTAAAAAAAATGAAGCGGTGTAACTATTGCCGATATGTCTGCTGTAATACAATAATGCCTCTTGATGGAAGAGCGCTGAGTGTTTATCGAGTTGTTGATAAGCTTTTTCAACCAATCTGGGTACAGGAATATGAAAACAAAAAGCAGAAAAGTCATTTAATCCTAACCCAGTTTCATCTTGATAGATTTGCCAAGTTTTTTTTAAAAAGTTCAAATATACTGTGCAAGAATAATGTCCATCGACAATAGCTTCGCTCATATAATTTGGCTTGAAAAAATCCATTGTATCAAAGCTACAAAAAGCGGCTTGTTCTTCAAGGGCTGTAATTCTTGGATTTTCTGTAATCAATAAAGCAACTGCTGCAGCTCCTTGAGAAGACTCGCCTGCAGTCGCTAGACCATAACGAGCATTATCTGATGTTATCAAAAGCACTTTTTTTGCCATTTTAGACTTAATAAAGCTTACGGCCAATTGCAAACCAAAAACACCACTATAACAAGCTTGCTTTAACTCAACAACGCGACAACGCTCTGAAAGCTTAAGCAACCCGTGTATAAAAAGACCACCTGCTTTTGATTGATCAATAGCACTTTCAGTAGCGAATAATAATAAATCAACATCATCTAGTGAATGTTTATTCAAGAGGTTAACTGCAGCATTAGCGCCCATTGTGACAACGTCTTCATCTGGAGGTAAAACCGCCATCCGATACTGACCTAAACCTCGAAGATATTTTTGTGGATCGACCTGTCGAGCCAACGCTAATGTTTGTAATGGCAAAAAATATTTTGGTGTATAAAAGCTAAAACCATCGATTCCAACATTCATTATAAAATCGCTCCTTAATATTGATCATATTTACGCTCAATAGCGAGATGACTTCGCATTAATTCATCCAAATGAGTTTGTGCCCCTAATAAAGAAAGTTCTCCACACAATACAACTGATCCAACTATTTGGGCCAATTTTCTACTCGATGTTCCATGGGGGCTAGTCGTAGCGCAACCCATCATTGTTAAATTCTCACGCACAAAAGGAAGATCTTTACCATTCCCATGGACGCCTACAATCACATTAGGAAGAGTGACTGAAAAATATAAATCATCATTGATGCATTCAGCATGAGTCAATCCTTGTGAGCCTTCGACGATATTTGCTGCATCTTGTCCTGTAGCAAGATAAAAAGCTAAAAGCATATTGGCAAAATGTGCATTTGCTGAGCGAATTGAGCCTGCTAAGCACGATCCGATATAATTTTTTTTCAAATTTAAATCAATAATTTTTTCTGGAGTGGTTTTTAAAAACTTTTGGCACAACGCTCTTGATAAAAAGACTTCTGCAACAACATATTTACCACGACCTAATAATCCATTAACAGCTTGAGGTTTTTTATCAGTACATAAATTCGCTGAAATAGAGACATAACTTAACTCTTGACGTTTTTCTAATAACCATTTTAATAAGGCCTCTGCTGCTTTTGTTACCATATTATGGCCCGAAGCATCTGCGGTAAAAAATGAAAACCTCAAATACAGAAGACGTCCTACTACTTGATGATGCCATTTTTGAAATTGACAATAAGAAGATGTTGTTTTAACAAGAGATCGCATTGTTTCTTCTTGTGTTTGTAACCAGACAATAACGTCTTGTGTTAACCAGACTGATGGGCTTTCCACAACAACAGATCGCGTCATTCCTTCATTAATGATCGAAACTTTAATACCACCGGCAGCATTACATAAACGAGCTCCTCGCTGCACAGAGGGCCATAACGGCGTTTCAAAAGTTGCTAAAGGCACTTGAATATGCTCTTCAAATTCCTTACTGATAAGATGGATTGGCCCCACAATACGTTGGGTATCATTGCATAAGTAGTTTGCGACACGATCTTGGCAAGAGTTTAACGTAAAAAATTATTGTACTTGAGTCCTAAGCAAAAAGAAAACAATCCATATCAATTAATCATTCCGATCAGCATAAAAAACATGTTAAGTTTTTCTATTGTTATGTAATAGGCATTCTTCCGGCTCAACATGGATAGAGACGATTGTTTTTGAATTTAGGATAACCACGTTTGTATTTAAAAGAGCAAAAAAAAGATTAACCAGAAGAAAAAATTCAAGCTTGAATGTCAACAAAAAACGCAGCGTTATTGCTACTTTGAGGAGGAAAATCTGGACAATTGATTAATGTCACTGATAAATTTAAAGCTATTGAGCTGATTAAAAAATTTTCAGCTAATTTTTTTCAGAAAAAGACTCATTAAACTTATTACAAATGTTCCTTAGGCAATCTTAACGTCATAATGTATCCTAAAGATTTATTTATACATTTAACTGCATGTTAGCATAAACTTGAGCTAAAAATTCCATTATTGACTTCTGTTTATATCAAAACTATATGTTATTTAACTCATTTCAAGAATATACAAAATGCACCAACTTCGTTCTGTCTACTCTTTTCGTTCAAAAATCATGCATTGGTTGGTGGCTATTATTGTGTTATCACTCCTTGTTTTTGGATTTAACTTGAGTCGTATGCCAAAAACCATGAAATTCACTGCAATCATGTTTCACAAATCTTTTGGGCTAACAGTATTGGCATTAATGTTGTTCAGAATCATTTTCATTCTTCGAGATGGCAGGCCATCACTACCATCAACAACACCTTGCTGGGAAAAATTATTAGCAAGATTTGTACAATATGGTCTGTACGCTCTCTTAATATTGATGCCTTTATCAGGATGGATCATGTCTGTTGCTGCAGGATACGTACCCAAATATTTTGGCCTTGTTGCCATTCCATTTCCAGGAATAGAAAAAAATATTCAGTTGGCTAATCTCATGAAAGCATCACATAAAACTTTAGCATGGATCATTGTAGCTTTTGTTGTTTTACATCTTTTGGGCAATATCAAGCATTACTTTTTAGACAAAGATACTGTCGTACAAACTATGCTTTTTAAAGGCAACAATAGAATGAAGATAAAAGGGTAAGGTCATGACCAACAAAATATCGACATTATGTCTTATTAATCTATTTTGCTCTTATACAATCGCTGAAACAAAAGTGCAATGGATTAATCCACCCCCTACAGAAGCTCAACAAGACGAAACACTGACGGCTTCTTGGTCAATTGAGGCATTTGAGGGTGAATATAAAACATTTTTAACCTTGTGCCCTTATGAAAAAGGGCCGCTTTGTAACAAGAATGAGTCAAGACAAGATACGATGATGATTGATTCTGATGAATCAGGCCATTATGAGCAAAATTTTATCTTTGCACACAATACGATTGAAGGAGAGTATTATGCTGTTGCGCACGCTCTGAATCATAACAATCATTTTTACTCAGCACAACCATT
>RFNU01000162.1 GCA_009927065.1 bacterium
TTATTGAATAAAATAAAATAATTTTAATAAAAGCATGAAAATGATATTAGGCCTTTTTTCTATTTTTTACTCAGTGTTCGTAGCTGAAACAACTGTTTTCACAAACGCCTTCTTTGCAAAGTCCACTCGATCTACAACTCGCTCTTGCAGTATTGAGCTTGGCTAAGCAGCTTTTGTTCAGTATCTATCAATTTCTCCCTGTATACAGCATGCAAGGCTATTATCAATGAGTGTCTATCTTGTGCATTAAACTATCCGTGCTTAGTTCCTCACCTTTAATATTAAAATCAGTATGTTGAGCTATCTAATAAGATAATTTTTTTTATTTTATTGATATTAATGATTTTTAAAAATTAATAGTGTTAAAATCAGTTGTGTAGACACTGAATTATACCGTTTTTCTCTATATCAATAATAATATAGAGAAGATGTGTCTACAGAGAGAGGGTAGGCCTAAAAAGGTTTTTTCTGTTAACAGAGTTAAGTTTATTAAACTTTGGTCGATAGTACAGTTAATAAAACTTAATTTTTTCAGTATTTAAGACTGTTGAATGTATAGCAGAAAGGTTTAACGAATATGTCTAATGAATTATTATTTAATAACTTATTAAATTTTAAAGACAATCTAGGTGATTTGATACAGTCCTATAGTGCGTTAGCAGAGTACCAAAACAATCCAGCACAACACCAAGCAGCGTATTTTTCAGTTGACGTAGCTTCAACTCAAGACAATAAAGATCTTAAAAAATGGATTCATTTATTAGCAACTCAAGGAAATAAAAAAAATCTTACCGCGCTTGTTGCTCAATTTAAGAAAGACAATAAAAGAGATGGTTCTTTACAAGATCTGCTTCAAGTTATGATTACTCCATCAGACAAACAGCCAACTGAATCGTCTGTTTATGCTGAAGGTAAGTTTAATTTAATGTCTCATCAGTTAATGGTATTAGCCCGTGTTTATGAATATATTGATAGTTTAAAGATTGAGGAATTAAAAAAAGATAGTCAAGCGCAAAAAAAAATCGGCATGATCTTGAATGATGTTATGACGATATCATTAACAACTGGGGCGGGGAAAACATTAATTCAAGGGTTGCTTCTGAAGGCATGTGCCAGTGCCGGTCTTGATGTAGGAATGTTTTTTCCTGAAAGCTCCTTGGTCACACAAGCTTTTGCAGATTGGAAAAAGTTAGGGATTCAGTCAAGAGATCAGCATACAGCTTTTATAAAACACAAAGGCAAAGATGTTTGTTTTTCTGTGAAAACTCATGCTGACTTAATCCCTGACATGCCTATCGATGATCAGGCTCCTATAGCAGATATTATTATTGTTGATGAAGCGCATCTTCTATCAGATAAAAATGAACTCACTTATAAAAAACTGATTCAGCGCTTAAAACAATCATGGTGCTTTTTGGTCTCAGCTTCGCCCTCTATTAATATGATTAAAGCTATTAGCCTGTCTAAAAAGACGAGAAAGAATATGGGAGAACTTACTAATCGTTCTAAAGCTGACTTAGGCATGACTAGTTCAATCAATATTACTGATCTTAGACCAAAATCATTATATGAGTTACTTGTAGAACAAAATGCCCAACCTTCAACAGGAACTTGGCTAGATGGCCTGATGCGTTCTTATCTTAAACCACCCACCGCTGTTCTTGATTCAGCATTATTACAAATAGATACGAGTCCTATTCAAAATGCCCAAGAAACAGATCTACGAGCATTGTTAAGAAAGAACTTTTCAAGTCCAATTTTTGAAGGAAAAATTTTATTTCATGCTTCAAACTATGAAGATATTGTTAATACTATGTATCGTTATGAATTGGGACCCAATGGAAAAGACGGCTGGATAAACAAAGGACAATATTATTCAAGATCAGCGCCTCAAAGTGTATCAGATGTTAATGATTATAAAAAATATCTTAAATTAAGATCCGCACAATATGAGAGATTATGGTTAGCACGATTACAGCAAATAAAAGAATCGTCCTCGCGTTATGATACAAGTCTTCACTTAATTGATCATACAAGAGAACTTATATCGTACTGGGCTAAAGCAGATAAAAATAGTATTGAGCTCAATGCTCACATTCATGGACAAGTTGATTTTTATTTGGCTTTTTGTGTTGCCGCTGCGAAGAATGATCTCAATGGCACTGCTGTTGATGTCATAAAAAAATATGGTCCAGCTGGTTATTTAAATGAAAATCGTCAAAGTAGTGATCAAGTCCAGCAATTATTGGAGATGTTACAGAAAAGTTTCCAAGAACATCCTGAGCGCCTTATAGAAATTCAGGATTTTTTAAAGAATGAGGGATCGTTACCGACCTACGTTAAAGATAAATTTAAAATAGGTAAAAATGTTGAGCATTTTGTTCAACTCTTGAACAACGATCCTCATGCTGATCTTCTTGTCGAAAACTATCAATTAGAAGATTTTCGTGGAAAAGATGCCAAGGTTAATTTTATCGCTTGGAAGAATTCTGAATTTTTTACAGAATGTACCGAGCTATCAAATGACTTGAGAAATTTAGGATTTTTTAAGAAAATCAACAAAAATGAACATCAATATAATGCCAATGGCATATTAGAGCCTGCTCTTCCAGAAGATCTTGTTTTTAGTGGCGTTGATTTAAAAATAGAGTCTCCTTTTAAGGTTAAAAAACCTGTTCAAAATAAAAGTGTTCTTGAAAAAGCTGTTGATTTAATAGCAACAGCTATTGATTATGGTCCTGCTACTGTTACGTTTAGACCTGAAAAAGTCTATAGTGCAGAAGAAATTTCTTTTCAAGGCATGAAGAATTTGCATCTCACTGGATTGGGATTTGCCGTTGTGAGCGATTCTTTGATGGAAGCGCACGATGATCGAAACTTGCATGTAAATGTCTCGCTTTCGAGTGAAGTTTTAGATAAAACTAACGACCCTAGTAATGAGTTTCAAAGCCCTGGTCGATTAAGAGCACTCGATCCTTATAAAAAAGATTATGCTATAGGGGTGTTGAAAAATGATATTCAGGGATTTACGTTAAAAGAACTCTTCTCTTATGATCAATTTGATTTTTATCAAACCGCGCTTCAAAAAAGACTCGGGCGCATCAAAGAAGAAATGTTAGATCAATACGTTCAAGAAATTAAAAACATATGTAGCGATCGTGCACTGACATTACTTGAAAAAGAAAAAGAATTTTTAAAAGTTAATAATAGATTAGTAGAAAACTTTATGCTTAATTTGTCCTTTGATAAAGAAAAAGCATTAAAAGAGTTAGATGATATGATTTATAAAGCTCGATACACCTTAGAGAGAGAAATAGAAAGTGTTGAGCAATCAAAAACAAACTTTTCATTGATGGAAACTGTTAAGCAATTTGGCTTGAAGACGTTAATGCGTTTGCAATTAATAAGTTCAAAACAAAAAAGTCAAAAAAAGGATCATGGTTCGAGAAGAATCCCAGAAAAGGATTCATTAACGATTGAGCAACAGCGTTTAGGTATTGCGCAAGCGAGTATTAATCTTCCTTTGGATAATTTTGCAACATTCTTGAGTTTTATGGCAGTACCAGCATTATCGACCTTTAAAACACCTCCAAAAGTCACTAAAAACAGTACTACTTATGACATTACTTCGCCATTAGTGATCGGATCGTTAAGAGCACTGATCAAAAAACCTTCAGTTGCTCAAGAAGTGTTTGATAAAAGTTATTCTAAAATTAAAGATATAATTTTGGCTATTAAGCCCAAACAAAAAGAAAGTTTAGACGATTTAGTTTTTCAAATAGAAGCTGAATTAAGATTGAGAGATATGAGTGATACATTGATCAAAGCTGTTACTGATACAATCAGAGAACAGTCCTTAGCAATACCGACATCACTAGAGTTATTAGAGGAATTCAAAACAACGTTACATAAAAAAATCACCGAACAAATACAGCATGAAAAATATCAAGGATCGCTTGATGAAATGTTAGAGATTTGTATTAATAAACCTTGTAATCAATTTTACATTGATATCAATAGCAATAGATTAATGGGTAAATTTCAAGATTCGTTAATCGATTTTTTAGATAATGTAAATTCTATGCAACAAAACTTCGCACAAGCGTTTGATCTGAAACATCTTGAACACGAAACAAATATTACACAAGCACTCAATGCATTAAAAAAACATCTCAATCAACCCCATTCTCCTGAAAAAATACGAGCCCAAGAAACTCTTAAAACATTGTTAATGAGCAGTCCATATTTTTCAAGATATCAATTAGCAGAGCGAGAAAGCATCATTGATATGATTTTTAATGATGTGAATTTTGCACTTGATGAATTTGAGATAAAAGATTTAAAAACGCTTCAATTATTAGCTGATAAAAATAAGATTATTACTCAAGATTTGTTGAGTAAAATTAGAAGTCTTACCACAGAAAACTATAAGACAACATTTTTTACAGGTGATGAAATACAATCCATCAAAACAATCTTAAAAGACAACAAATCATTAAATGACCTTGTATCTGAACCAATAAGTAACATATTAAAAAAATTAAAATCGCGCGGTATTAATACTAATCGGACATTAACAAGTGCAATGATGACTTTTATTCAATCGCCTGAACGCGTGTATCTAAAAGATTTATTAAGAACATTAATCTCTCAAGGACATATTACTGACGATATACTTAATCAGTTTTCTGCTTCAGCAGAATTAATGGTCATGAGAGGGCTTGGAGATATTTTTTGGAAAGATCCTTATTCTATTGATAGTTTGATCAATATCGAAGTTAACATAAAAAAAGAAAAAATTACAATAGCTGAATTACTCAAACGTATTAACGATCAACCCGATGTCGCTACGGAGTTAAAAGATCGCATTAATCGATCTCTCGAACATATTGAAAAAGGGACTTTTAAAACAACTCATACACAACTTTCAACTCTTTGTTCTGAAGCATCCAAAGCGCTTTTAGAAATGGCTAATAATATTAGAGAGATTGGAGATGTCAGAAGACAATCTAAAGATGGACCGAGAATCCTTAATGTTGTCAAAGCCGATGAAATTTTAGAGGTACTTTCATTGGGAATAAAAACAGCAGGATTATTTTCAGATCAACAGTCTAATGAGCAGATGGTGTTAGAGAGTGCTGCTGATTGTTTTAAGTCATTTAATAAGCTGATTGATAATCTTTCCAAAGAAGATAATTCTGTTTATTCGCTTATTGCAGATCCACTCTCTACTGTGATCGGCTCTGTTGTGAGTATTATTAATACAGCAAAACGATTAAAAAGAACCGAAGATCGAGAAAAAATAAGTCTTAAGTCATTAGGTTTAACGCTCACTCGAGCGGCTTTATATGATTTAGATAAGATACAGATTTTGATTGATAAAATACCTGAGTTAAAAGAAAAAATAAATTCTATTAAGACCAGCGACCTTGATTCAGAGCAAAAAGTTATTATTGAAAAAGCACAATTACTGATCAATAAGCTTGGCATTTTTATCAGTATAGTTAAATATGTTTTACCCGCATTCAAAAACATGAATGACCAACAAAAATTACGATTGAGCAAAATTATTCTAAAGACCATAAAAGAATATATAGAAACCGGGAAAGTCAATTGGCTCCATCTGACTAGAGCTTTTCCAGATATAACATTCAACTACTCTTGGAATACTTTAAGCTCAATCTCTTTGAGTGGCATGAAAGCTGTGGGTTATGATATGGCTGTTTTAGGCTATCATGGCACTTCAACGTTAGCTCGAGGTTTTTATCAGTTCAGTGGCATGCAGTCAGTTGCTCATCATGCAACTGCGTTGGGCCATTATACACTTTCGAAGTTAGTTCCAGGTTTTGGGCAATACACTGAAAGATTTTCGGTCGACAACAAGCCTCAAGAAGCACAAAATTCTTTTAGTCAAGAAGCTAATGGAATCCTTCTCTTAGCACAAGATATTGGTTCGAAGCTATTAACATATTCAGGCAAGAAAATAACAGCTTATTTCTCGGATGAAACAACGAAAGAAGAGATTGATTATTTAATGCAACAAGGAAAATTATTTTTGACAGAGCGATTTAAAGATACGCCAGAAGCTGGTTTTTCTATGTTGTCAAGCGCAATATCTTGCTATCCATTAGGAATGAAAAGCATTGAAGATCTTGCCTATCAAGGTAATGATGATGCAAGCGTTATTATGCAATTAGAAGGTATCGTCTTAGACAAGATAACAGAAGCTTTAACGAGTAAAGAATTTAAAGAGTATTGGACTCAGATTAAAGATCACTTTACTGTTGAACAAATTAATCAGATAGCGCGCTCAGGCGATTGGTATAACAGTATCGAAGCTCTTCAGGCTGGGAACCAAGAGGTCTTATTAAAAGAGGGGCTTTCTCGCTCACACATTATTTCGCAGTTCTTAACAGGATTATTAAGTATGCAATCAACTCTCATACATGATTTAAATATCACGGTTGATGGCTTTGATCCAGGCTCATTGATCAATACGATCTATGTTGGTATGCAGTATTTTTCTTTACCTATCAGTCCAGAATCAAAAGAATTAGTGACTCGTTATAAGGCGTTAAAGGATCTACCTGCCGATCGAAGTCAAAAGCTTCTTAAAGGAATTATTGGTGATCAGCGTCTTGATAAAGTTCTAGAAACAAGTTTGTTGGGATCCTTATCAGGCATTGTTGATACCTACATCACTTTAGAAAAACAAAAAGAAAGCCATAGTACTTGTGAAGCTGCTAAAATGCTTCAAACGTTCCAACAGACAAAGGGCGATCAAGGACTTTTCTCGGCATATAAAGAAGAATTGAAAAAAGACTCAGATGACTTAACGGTCTCACTTAAAAAT
>RFNU01000101.1 GCA_009927065.1 bacterium
AATATTCTGTATTTTTTGATGCTTTTTGCCTATGTTGTATTTTGTTTTTTTCCAGCGCTTGCTGTCTTTTTTCTGGTTAGCCAATCTCCGTTGCTGTTTTTTGATGTACTGTTCTGCCGTCAGCTTATTCTTCTTTTGGGATGAGCTCAGATTGTAACTCGTTGTACATGTTTGCACAGCAATAGCAACACCCCGATCGAGGCCTACTGTTTGAGCAGCAAGCTCTTCATAAGAAAGCCGACTGAGGGCTACCAATTGCTCTTGAGCTGAACGTTGTTGTTCTACCAGCACCTTATCATCTTCATAACAGAAAGAAACATAGTATTGTCCTAATGCTTTTCGAATTCTAATCGAGCGAGGAATTTTAAAAGAGCGATGTCTCGTTAAGGCTAAGACACCAACAGGATATTTGGGAGTGCCGATCACTAACTGTAAAGCCCCCGTTGCTGTTTCTTCAAACCTAAAGAGTTCACTGGTAAGCCAAACGCTCCCTCGTTCGGAAGGTTTCTTGCGGCGTGGTTTGCCACATAAGCCTTTCATGAAGTGTTGATACGTATCACACCAATGAGTTGCCGCATTTCTTAAAATTTGTGAAGGACATTCAGCTAAGTAAGGTGTTAATTCAGTTTTATATTGCGAGTATTTTTTATCAATCGGAGCGTAAGTGCCTATAGGACAAAATTTAAGAGCAAAACGAGTCATGTAACGTTCATCGTCACACTTTGCATTCCAGATTGTGCGAGCGCAACCCATCCACTGACTGAAAATTTTCTTTTGCATCGCTGTGGGATGAGCACGGAAACAAACACCTTGCATTGATTTCGTCCTGAAAAGTAAGGCTTGTTAAAGCGAGTTCTATGCGTTAATATACATCAAAGAAACAATCTTGTCTATAATTATTATGTATGAATGGAGAACAGGAAGGTCATGTTTCTTTAAGAATAACGTTCATCTAGTCTTTGTTACAAAGTATCGGCGAGATGCCTTAACCCTCGCAATGTTAAATGATTTAAAATTG
>RFNU01000242.1 GCA_009927065.1 bacterium
AATATTCTGTCATAGGTAGGTTTTTTGCATGCTGCTGCTTACCCTATCAACTCATACAGTTTTGTGAACCACCCCTCCCATGAATGAGCGGGGTAGTTCACGCAACAACCACAATGTGTTATGTCGATCCTAGCGACGACTTAAAGAGAGTAAACACCTAGCTTTTTTTACACTTCTCAGAGCAGTATTTTACTTGTTCCCACACCTTTTCCCATTTCTTGCGCCAGGCAAATGGTAAAGCGCAGTGTAGGCAGTTTTTTGTGGGCAAATTCGATTTTTTGACACCTTTAGGCATGAGCACCACCATTTGGGGTCAAAGCTAGCATCTCTACTTTATTCCAATATTGATGAAATCTCCTGAAATCTGTCTTGCTTTGAAGCCTAACAAAAGACTCATCGCTGACGCGTGTTACTTCTTTAGTTATCGCTAATTGTTTGCACACTAAATTTATCCATGGATTGGCGCTTGCTGGAATATAGAGTTGTGTTGCTGCATGCCCACTCAGTATTGCAAAGGTCTGTCCTCGGAGAATTACAAGAGGTAATTCATACAACGTTTCATATAAAAAGACTAACCGCTTAAGACTATAATTAGCTTCTTGTAAATAGCTGTCATCCCAAATAAAAATTATCTCACTATCAGCTGGCGTATGAGTGAAGACTGGGTGTGATAGGCGCAGGGCATCTTCATGTAGCCATATCAAGGAATTACTCATAAGGGCTGCTCCATTTTAGGAAAAAGTCTGTGGTTTAATTCATCATAACTTGCATGTAAAAGTTGATTAGAAAGAGGAGTAGTATCCACTTGCTTGCCAAAATATTTGTCTACGTTTTCAAGATTGAAGATATATGGCTTGTGGCTGAAAGTACTCGCCACCCATTGCCATGATAAATTATTACTAGCAGGATCACCATCAAGCAGATTATTTAAAAACCATCGCGCGCCAGCCTGCCATTTAATACGTCTGAAATGAACAATATAGGCTGCTAAATACATACGAGCATGATTATGAATATAACCAGTGCTTATTAATTCATTGATAAAATGATCTAGGCATGCTAATCCAGTTGTACCATTGATGATATCTCGTGGTAATTCGTCTGCATAATCATGTGCGCTGTAGCCTGTTTTGTACGATTCTATATCACTCCAAATCCATTCCGGATTTTTCACATAAATACGCTGCCAAAAATCGCGCCAACCGAGTTCTTGAATAAATTTTTTAATTCTTAAAGGCTCTGAGCATTGAGTGAGTGCATAATTACGCACTTCATTCAAACTTAAAATGCCATGACGAATATAAGGTGAAAGGCGAGTAATATGACCATCGCCGAAATTGCGTGTGCGCTCATAAAGAATAGGGTTGATAGCCTGTAATTTTTCTTCCGCCGCAAGTCTCCCTCCAGAGATTTCAGAGGAATCCCCTTGAGCCCACGGAGCAAGCTGCTTAACATAATTTATGAGCGCAGCGTGGTTTTCAAATGTCCGAGATAAAACTTCTGTCATTTTACTTTTCCTGATATTTCTTAAGTAGTTCAAGCGGAATATATTGAAGTGCTTTCTCGTGGGTTGCATTCAAATTTATCAAAGGAGCCACACCTGCATGCTCAGCCTCCTTCCAACGCAAAGCACACAAGCACCATCGATCGCCCGCTTTAAGACCAGGAAATTTGTAGTCTGGGTTTGGCGTTTGTAAATCATTGCCACGTGATTTGGTATAATCTAAAAACTCCTGGGTGACAATTGCTGCGATAATATGTCTACCAGTATCAGCGTCACCGGTACGACAATAGCCATCGCGGTAAAAGCCTGTTTTGTGAGAAGAACCACATGCTTCAAGTGGTTTTCCCAATACATTGATCGCATCATTATTAGCCATGTGCACTCCTGCAAAAAATAATATCAATATCGCCTGCATGTTACCCATATCCTAGCAGCAATCAGCAAGATAATGGCAAAGCTTTGCAGGCCACAGTCTTAAAAAGATGCGTGAGAAATAAGTATCCACTAACAAAGACTTTGCTGTCAATAAAAATAGCATCTGTCAGAATGTGCTAGTTATAACTTCGGCCTCTTTCATGCGATTAAGTGCATGCATCACTTGGATATGAATCACTTGTTGTTTTTATAGTCCAAATTTATCCTATCTTGGAAACACATAAGGTATACGGAGATTGTCCTGTAGTTTACTTTCATTGCACGCTAGAAAAATCAGAGTCAAGTAGATTAAAAAAGTTTTTCTAAGCGGTATCTAATATAAAGCCGAAGCAATAAGTTTTTTTATTGATTTGCGGTGAATTGTATATTACGTTAAGATAGGCAGTTTTTTGCCATCTTCGTGGATTTTTAAAAATAAATTTGATTTTAAAAGGGATTTGATAATGATAAAATATTTTATAGATGTTTATGGATTGAAGATAATAACATTCTTACTAACCATCTTGCCCAATACCGTTTTCGCTGCCTCAACACATATGCTAAAAGAAGATGATTTGGTTGGTATCTCTTTTTGGATGATTTCTATGGCTCTCGTTGCTGCCACTGCATTTTTCTTTCTAGAGACTCAACGTGTCGCACCTAAATGGAAAACATCGCTCACAGTTTCAGGATTAGTAACTCTTGTCGCTTCTGTTCACTATTTTTATATGCGTGATGTGTGGATTGAGGTAGGCTCAACACCTACAGTGTATCGTTATATTGATTGGCTAATCACTGTACCGCTGTTAATGATTGAATTTTACTTGATTCTTACTGCAATCACAAAAGTACCGGCAGGTGTCTTTTGGAGACTGATGATCGGTACACTTGTGATGCTTATTGGCGGTTACCTAGGCGAAGCAGGTTATATGGCTGTGTGGCCAGCATACATTATTGGCATGTTGGGTTGGGCATTTATTCTTTATGAAATCTTTGAGGGTGAAGCTGGGCGCATTAACGCTAATCAAGCACCAAAATCAGTGCAAGGATCATTTAGGTTGATGCGTTTGATCGTAACATTTGGCTGGTCTATTTATCCAATTGGGTATTACTTTGGTTATTTAGCAGGGCTGAATCCTGCCGATAGTATGAAAGCATTGAATATAGTTTATAACTTTGCAGATGTTATAAATAAAATTGCTTTCGGCGTTATTATTTGGACAGTTGCGGTCAGTGAAACAGATTCTGCTGCAGCAAAAAAATAAACATAGTTAAAGGCTCACATATCCTGGCAATATTAGGCTGGGATATGTAGACTGAGCTGATGAACTACTCACCCTCCTACGAATGTTAATCCTTGGTTGTTTGTAATCTCGAAGCAAATAAAGCAGATCATCATAATCTAACTCTTCTCGCTACGCTAAATGGCCTAATTTAAATATAGCTTTCCTAGCATGGTAGATATAATCGTTAATCGCTATGCAGCCATTAGGAGGATAAAATGCGAGCTTTAACACTTAGAAGTCTTGAACAAAACACGTGCG
>RFNU01000126.1 GCA_009927065.1 bacterium
GGATTCTGAATCCATACTGTTAAACTTCTCTGCTAACATTGCAGTAAGCTTCATTTCATTTAGGCTCATATTGATTTATTTGTTTTATGTAGTCCTCGTTGACCCTTGTTTTAGTGGATCCTGAATTTTCATAATTATCTACTGGAATCCATTTAGTAAACATAGTGTCCTTATCTTTATATTCACATGGAAATGCAAGAATAGTTGTTTTTTCCACATCTACACCTTCGCACTCTAATTGTTTCCATGCTGATTTATCGAAGTAGTTTCTTAATGCGCTCCAATTTTCCATATCAGTGGTTAACCACATATTATCTTGCAATCTTATTGAATCTTCAATCTGCTTTTGTATTTCCTGTGATAACTGTTCTTTTTGCTCCTCTGACAATCTTTTCCCGAAATTCATGACAAGATCTGATGGGTACATTGCAGAAGCTATACTATATCTTCCACAAAAATATCTAAGAGATGACCAGGTTAAATCCCATTCCCAGCTAGATAAAGGTTTAATTTTTTGATCTTTTTTCATGTTTTTTATATACAAAACATCAATTTAAGTTTCAGGATACATATTCTTATGATAGAAGGATACGTATATCTTATGGTTGAAGGAGATCAATATGGAGAGGAGAAGTATAAAATTGGCGTTACTAAAAATGATCCTTCTTTGCGTCTAAAAAAATTAAAAACTGGAAATTCAGGAGAGCTTTCGCTTTTAAAAACATACAGGAGTAAAAATTATAAAAAGATAGAAAAAATGATACACAAGAAATATTTTAATAAAAGAACATTATCACAAAATGAATTCTTTAATTTAGAAGATGCTAACGTCTTAAACTTTATTGAGGATTGTAAAATGTTAGAGAATGTAATAGATGTTCTGGAAGAAAATCCTTTTTATAAATGATATTTAGATTTTAAACAAAATCTGTAGAAATTCCTAAAAATAATTTCACCTAGATATCCTTTCTCTGGATGGAACTGTAATCCAAATATTCCTCTCTCTATATTTTGAAAACCCGCAATAGGTGTTAAATTTGTGGAAGCTATTTTCTCGCATCCTGGTCCAAGTTCACCTATCATATAATCATGAGCCATTGTAACTATAGTTTCTTTATCTGAAATTCCGTTAAATAATAAGGAGTTGTATAATATTGCTTCTACTTCGGAGTGCTCTCCTATAGGATGATTACAATCTACTATATTACATCCTAAATAATAAGCTAACCATTCATTTCCATAGCACATTCCTAACATAGGTAGATCATTAATCCCTATGTTAAGATGTGGTAATTCCTTTCCTTTTTTTCTAGATCCCGTAATAATTATACCTATAGATTCTTTTATTCCTTTGTTAAATAGTTCTAAGAAATCTGAAGAATTGTATAAGATGGATTTAAAAGGTATTCCTGTCATTTTTAAACATGTCTCCACATCTAGAAATGGTGTTTCCATATGGATTACCAGCATTTTATCAGTGCTCCACTGTTTGAATGATTTTATTCTTTTAAGATCTATAGACATTACTTTCTAGTCTTCCTATTCTTCTTCGCTTGTTGATAAAGCTTTTTGTCGTGCATCTTTGTTGTTTTTCCTCCAGTAACAAAAGAATTTACCCTTGCCATTGCCCATTGTTGAGGAGTAGTTCCTGGGATGTGACCGGTTTTCCAAGCAGCATATCCTCTTTTCCACACTTGTGTTAATATTCCTTGGGGGAATCCTGTTTGATTGGATTTTTTCTTAAGTGCTTTTCTAACTGGACTCGATGGAGAGGTTACCCCCTCATTTAAAAATCCCTCTATTTCCATTATTTCTGATTCCGAAAGACTCTCTAAAATTTCTATAAATTCATTTTTTATATCTTCTAACATAGACATAAACTCAAAAGGGTCTGTAATTAGATTTTCCCCAAACATTTCTTTATATTTTTTAGTGTATTTACTTTGTTTCGTTTTAACCTTCTTGCCCACGCCAGCTTTACGGGATTTATAATCTGCATCCCATGGTCCATAAGCAGAACTGTCGTCGTCCCCCTTGTGTGCATGTTTTTTTATTTCCCGCTTCATCACGTTGGGATTTGTGGTCAGATACTTTTTGGGTAATTTCATAT
>RFNU01000026.1 GCA_009927065.1 bacterium
GCTGCGATTGTTCAGAAAAAACCTTTACAAATGAGGGGCAAAATTCTTGAACGCTTTGCAGCCATTCTTCCCATAACATCACTCTTAGTATTTCCTTCTTAATTTATGTAATTCTTGTATTGATCGAAGTAATAACGTTGATTTAGCTAATTCAGCATAAGCCTCATAAAAAGATTGAGTATCTTTCTGTGATCGCATTATCTCTTCTGCTTTCTTTTTAGCTTCAAGTAATAATTTTTCATCTAGATCTTCTGCTCGCTGACTTTGATCAGCAAGAATATTAACAGTATTATTTCTAACTTCAACAATACCTCCAGAAACAAAAAGAACGCCATTATCATGGACGCCTTCATAGATCACTAGACCCGCTTTTAAAATAGTTAAAAAAGGGATATGGTTAGCCATTATCCCTAACTCTCCAGAAAGGGTTGTAAACTTTACAAACGTCACTGTTGTCCCTGAATAAATAAGTCCGTCGACCGAAAGAATGTTCAGCGTAAAAACATTAGCCATTAAGACTCCTTGATTGTAGCCTGTTGAAGCGCATGGGCTTTAACATACACCTCTTCCAAATTACCAACCATATAAAATGCTTGCTCTGGCAAATGATCGCACTCACCATTTAAAATAGATTTGAAACTAGCGATCGTTTCACTTACAGGCACATATTTTCCGGTAGATCCTGTAAAAACTTCAGCAACAAAAAATGGCTGCGATAAGAAACGTTGTATCTTACGCGCTCTTGCCACAATAAGCTTATCTTCATCAGAAAGTTCGTCCATACCCAGAATCGCAATAATATCTTTCAATTCTTTATATCGCTGTAAAACTCTTTGTACAGAACGAGCAACTTCATAATGCTCTGTACCGACGACTAATGGGTCTAGCTGCCGAGATGTTGAGTCTAAAGGATCTACCGCCGGGTAAATGCCTAATTCTGCTATTTGCCGTGATAATACAACTGTAGCATCTAAATGAGCAAATGTCGTTGCAGGAGAAGGATCGGTTAAATCATCAGCAGGAACATAAACGGCTTGAATAGAGGTTATTGAGCCATTCTTTGTTGAGGTAATACGTTCTTGTAATTGGCCCATTTCTTCCGCTAAGTTCGGCTGATAACCTACAGCAGAAGGCATACGTCCTAATAATGCTGATACTTCTGTGCCAGCCAAAGTGTAGCGGTATATATTATCTATAAACACTAATACATCTTTACCTTGATCTCTAAAATTTTCAGCAATAGTCAAACCAGTTAATGCTACTCGCAGTCTACACCCTGGTGGTTCATTCATTTGACCATAAACAAGGGCTACTTTATCTAACACATTAGATTCTTTCATTTCGTTGTAAAAATCATTCCCTTCTCGCGTCCGTTCCCCAACACCTGCAAAAACAGAATAGCCCTGATGTTTAATAGCAATATTGCGAATAAGCTCCATCATGTTCACAGTCTTACCAACGCCCGCACCACCAAATAATCCTATCTTTCCGCCTTTTATAAAAGGGCTTATTAAGTCGATAACTTTAATACCTGTTTCAAAAATTTCTGTAGAAGCGGTTAAATCTTCATACGGAGGAGCGTCTTGATGAATTGAACGTAATGGAGCTTCAATTGGTCCTTGCTGATCAATAGGATCCCCTAAGACATTCATAACACGCCCTAAAGTTTGATTTCCAACCGGAACGTGTATCGTTTGTTGAGTATTTAATACTTTAAGACCGCGCTGTAAACCTTCAGTTGCACCCAAAGCGATAGCTCGGACAAGACCATCTCCAAGTTGTTGCTGAACTTCAAGAATAAGATTAGCATCGATCACTTTCAGGGCATAATAAACACGAGGAACATTGTCTAGTTCAAATTCGACATCGACAACAGCTCCAATAATCTCTCGAATGAGACCATAAGATGACATATTTTTTCTCCTGTTAATTGAGCGCGGCAGCGCCACTTACTATTTCAGTGATTTCGCGAGTAATAGCCGCCTGTCGAGCTTTGTTATAAACAAGCTTTAAATCATCGATAAGCGTTGTCGCATTATCAGTGGCTGATTTCATAGCCACCATGCGCGCTGCTTGTTCACTAGTATAATTTTCTAAAATTGATTGATAAATAATTGCTTCGATATATCTCGTTAAAAACATATCTAGTACAAGCAAGGGATCTTCTTCATATAAATACTCTTGAATATTTTCTTGTCGCATGCCCTCAAGATTAAAAGGCAACAGCCGCTCTACAGTTGGCTGATATACAAGAGAGTTTTCAAAATTATTGTAACAAAGGTAGAGCGCGTCAACATCTTTATTTTCAAAAGAAC
>RFNU01000025.1 GCA_009927065.1 bacterium
CCACCGATATAGCAAAAATTTCGCAAATATATTTTCCGTTTTTGTATAAGGATAAAATTCATAATTCTTCGGAACTTTTACAAAATCAACAAGTTCTCTTAGAAGAGACAAATAATCTACTTACAGAAAATACATGGAAGTTATATAATACTGTAGATTTATTTTATGATGTATATTCTCAACGAAAAACAGAGCAACCGTATATTGATAATGGTATGAAGTCTTTTATAATGAATATACAGACAGATTTTGTAAAAATTTTGCACCTGGATACAATATTTAAAAATATTCATGCAACAAAAACAATTCCATTTATTAAATACAATCCTGGTTTTCGTCGTGAGAATTTATATAGATTGTATAGTGAACGCACATCAACAAATGGTAAAAAAATACCATACCTTGGTTATAGTGAAATACTAAAATTATCCAAAGAAACCGGAAAAACAGGACAGATTACTATGTATATGGAAGCAGAAATGGATAATGATCAAATTCAATTATATATTAACTTTAATAAAGATGGCAAAATATCTATAAAAACTTTTGCAAAAAATGTAATAAGTGATAAATTGATACCAACTATTATACAAAAGTTTGTAATTCCTGAATTTGAGAAACTTAATAATTTATTGTATGATATTGGTTATCGCGCGGATTTGACACAATTTGAGAACCCTATTGTGGAAGAAATATCATATTTAATGCGTATTAAAATACAGAACAAAATGAATATGGAAAAATATCGTGGATGTTTATCTAGTATTTTTGATATAGAAAGTTTAACGGATGACGAGGCAAAGTTGCGATTTAAACGCGTAGAAAATTACGAAGAAATGGATCGATTGTCACTTATGATTCATAATGAATATAGTCGTACGCGCGATATTGAGAGTATTATTCAGGTTCTCACAAATGATACAACATTGCGTATGTCAGAAGAACAGGCGAGAGATAGAGTCATTCAGTTTTTTGCCGAACATACACTAATTCGAGGAGAACTTTTGGAAAATGTGGGATTTTTGGTTTCAATGAAATTAGATACAACTACAAATATATTGTCTGTAAATATAGAACAAATACATCCATTAGTATATGTTTCTATTTTGCAAACTTATATAGATAGTATTATTCGGATATTTCAAGCGCCAGACACAAGTGAACCTATATCTGAACTACAGCGTGCATGTGTATCAGAGATTGATTATAAAGATGTGGATCGTACAAATATAGAAAATATTGTTGCCTCGGAACCTGAGATGGTAAAACAGATTATACAACCTATTGTATTTAATGAAATGGATGATGATTTTTTTGATAGTTCTCCAGAATTAGAGGCAAATATGGAAGATATTGGTGACGATATAGAAAATTTTGATTTATTGAAGACTCCTGAATCGTCTCCCGCCGAAGCCTCCACCACCGCAACAGCGGAATCACCTATAGGAGAACCTTTGGATACATCCACCAAATCTACCACAGCTGAATCGCCCAAGGGAGAACCTTTGGAAACGCCGGAAGAAGCCTCAGTGGAATCCACTACTGCGTCAGCGGAATTACCTATAGGAGAACCTTTGGAAACCTCTACCAAATCCACCACAGCGGAATCGCCCAAGGGAGAACCTTTGGAAACGCCGGAAAAACCTATAAAAAAAGATGCCATAAAAAAATCGCCACCAGTGAAAAAACAACAAAAATCACCAGATGATGATTCCTTTTTTGGTATGGATGTGGAAGGCGGAGATGGAGAACTAGAAGAAAAAATCGAAGGACGAAATCTAAAAAACCCAAATCCATTCCAAGAAAAAATAGAAAAATATGATCCAATATTGATATTAAAACAAGAACAAGGAAAATATAATCCATATTCTCGTGTATGTCCACCTGCTGTCATGCGTCAACCGGTTCTCTTAACAGAAGAAGAAAAAACTAATATAGATGAGAACCATCCTGATTCCTATTCTACTGCAATTAAGTATGGTTCAGAACCCAATAAACAATATTGGTATATATGTCCCAGATATTGGTCATTTAAAACAAATTCCAGTATTTCAGAAGAAGAAGTTGCTGAAATACTAAAAACAAATCCAAATGCACTTATTCCGTCAAAATCGCGGGTTATACCAAAAGGATCATTTATATACGAATTTAATGTACCCAAAGAACATACAGATGAAAAAGGTAATTATATTACTCATTATCCTGGGTTAATACGCGATAAACATCCAGCAGGGTTTAATCTGCCATGTTGTTTTAAGCGTATGCAAAATATAGAAGTGGTAAAAGAAAAAGTAGAAAAAGCGAGTAATTATGTAATCGCAAGCAACAGCTATCCTATACCAAAACTAAGATTCGGATTTCTTCCACCACAAATAGAAACATTTTTGAAAACCGACCATAAACAATGTGTAGAAAAACAAAACCAAGCAATTATTAAAAAAAACACAGATTGTTTATTGCGATATGGAATAGAACATCAGCCAAATCAATCATTCTTGGGCATATTTGCAGATATATACGCATATGTTCACGAGAAACCGGAAACGCCCTCTGTGAAAGAATTCCGCGAAATAGTAAAAACCGCTATTTCATTGGATATGTTTGTAAAATACCACAATGGTTCTCTTGTACGCGTATTTAGTTCTACTCCCACCGGAAATCGCCCAACCTCCGAAGTTCTGAAAAAATATAGAAAGTCTTGGTTTGCAAAAGAACTTATGAAAAATTATAATCCAGATGAAAAAGTTCTCCTTCTAGAAATAATTGCATCTTATGAGAACTTTTTAGAGTATTTGAGCGACGAGTCCGCCTATATCGATCATACATATATGTGGGATATTATTACACAACCAAATCCAATACTTATACCGAATGGGTTGAATATGATAATATTAGAAACAACAAAATCAAATACAGTAAATATATTATGTCCTACGAGTACTTATACATCCAACATATTTGACACAACAAAAGAAACATTGATTATATTAAAGCAAGAAGAATTTTACGAACCAATTTATTTATACCACAATCAAACACCTCCAAAAATTATAAAAACTTTTTCAATAGAACGACCTGAAAATCGGATGAATGATGTTCTCAAAGTTATTCAAAATACAATAAAATATAATTGTAAACCACACAATAGTTTGCCAGGTATTTACGATTTTTTAAGACCATATTCTTCAAAAAAAATGATACAAGTTCTCTCGAAAGAAATAAAACCGCCATATCATATTCATTATCAAGTTATGAATTTCCAAGCCAAAATAGTAGGTTTAGTTATTTCCCGAGAAAAGGATGCACAAGAATCCCAACAATTTTTTGTGCCATGTTCTCCATCGGCATTATTAGAAAATTATGGATTTATATTTTTGAATGATGTTTCTGTATGGAAGGATTATAATACTACGCGCACTATGTTGGACGATTTAAAAACTGCATCAAATGGACTTATTAAATGTGCACCAAAATACAAAATTATAGAAGAAAAAATGATTATTGGAGTTCTCACCGAAACAAACCAATATATTCGAATATCTCCATCAATGTCTACGGGTGAGCCCAATATCCAAGATGATTTGGAAGAAATTGAAGCGACGGATTATATTGACGCAGACAAGGTAATTATTGGGAAATCAGAACCGGATCAAATGCGAATAAATGTTATAAAATCAATTCGAATGGAAAGTAAATTATATCGCACATTTAGAAATGTAGTAAGAGAAATATTATCGCAATATGAAGCAAGATTATATAAAATGCAAATAATAGATATGTTGGAGAACTTGGCATATTCTTATTCTCAAAAAATAAGTAAATTAATAGAAATATTAAAATTAGCGGTGGGAGATGCTATTTTGTTTGAATCCGATATAAGCGACGAAAATGTATTAGAATCATTGAATTCCTATAAAAAATGCAT
>RFNU01000040.1 GCA_009927065.1 bacterium
CGTTAGACGAGATGCGGGAGCGTCTTCGACGCGAACGCATCCGTAGGAATGCGGTAGGGGCTGAGCTCCGGTGAGCATTAGGAGTCTGTCGGCATCGGTTGATGGATTACATATTTAATAGGAATTACAAATAATATAATACATAACATGACAACCCAATATTGGATAGATATGTAAATATAGGACTCTTTACGCTTGGCATATTTCTCAAATTCGTCCGGTAATCCCATAAAATAATTCAGTATTGCTTGGGCTTCCGTTCTAAACATATATTTGTCAATAGCGTCTTTTATATCTTTGTTAATAAATGTCTTATATTCGTCGATATTTTTGGCAGTATTTATATCCGGGTTTACAACACTATCAAATAATGCTAAAATACCCACTGTTTTTGGATCGTCAGCTTTTTCCAATAATTTCACTCCAAATTTGCTATTAAATGCCTTTTTCTGATTTCGCAAGAATTGTTGGAAATTACTATAACTTTTTAAATACGCCGCATAAAATACAGGTATAAAGCACGCATATATCAAAAATAATGATATATTAATGGCAATATAGGATGATATAATTAATAATATTTTTATAAAAAACCCGACTAATTCAGGTGTAGGATAATTATCGTCCGGTGTATAAAATAAAAGTGAATCGAAAAAAAAAGATATAAATTGATTTATATTATAAAACACGGCGGAAATTCTTCCCGCCCATCTGGACTGTTTTTTGACTTCTTGATCTATACGGCCACTTATTTGTCTAGCAGCTTCTTCGGCAGGACTGGCAGGACGGATTTCTTGTGTCGTATCTGGTTTCGTATCTGGCATTTTTGATAAAAAATCTGCCATATTTGATAAAAAATATATAAATAAAAGTTATTATAACTGTATATTATACTATATTATATTCGTAGTTCTGGCCAGAGCGAAGCTCCTACGGTTGCAAAAAGTATTCGTAAAAACAACTTAAAGAATAATACCTATTTTATATATCAACCCAACTAGCGTCAAACTCGCGCCCCAACCTCGCACAATCTTGCGATCCCCACCACTCTTATTTTAAAACTAAAGATGTATTATGAAGATATGTATCACCCCGTAAACCGCGATGATGAATCTATAAATTCGGATATTTTTAGTGCGTCGAGCATGTTTAGTCGTGCGGCCGATAGACACCGCGGAACAAACAAAGAGCAACACGAAATGAAAATGTTAGACAAGGGATATTATTATTATTATAAAAAAGTCCATAACCAAAAGCCACTGAAAATCGAATTATATGACAGTGGAAATGCATTGGGATATAGGATTCGTGATCCTATTACGGGTGCTAAATTATACGCTAGAATAGGTTCTAAATCAGAAAAAGAGTTTTTCAAAGTTAGGTGGTGTAGTCTGAATCGAACGAATCCAGTCACTTTGTTTTATGATTCGCCGGAGCAATATGAGAAACATCATCGCACTTCTTTGCCGGATGTTGTGAAGGAAAAATGGTGGAATGAACATCGGGG
>RFNU01000024.1 GCA_009927065.1 bacterium
TTAAGCGTCAGCACACTGTTGCTGTCGCCTAATCGGAAGCCCGCTCATTCATGGGCGGGTAGTTCACTTTACTACAGTATTAATCTGCTCCCTCATGCTCTCTAAAGTATCAGGTTTCTGCGCAAATAATGGCATCGATAATATCCGAAAGATGTTATTCTTTGTTATCGGCATTATCTTAAAAAAATGAGGAGAAATAACATACAAACAGCTGATCGCTGTTGAAGTTTTTTATTTTTAACGGTATAACTCAGGTCGTTAGACGTTATTGTGTTTACCCAGTCTTAATAATTCGACCTATCCCAATACGTTATCTGCTTAGTGGAAAATAATTATAGATTATGTATCTACAGGCGAGCTTCTTGCTCATATAAGTGCGGTCCCTACACTCATATCTTTTAACCATATAAGTGTAATAATATCACGATAAAATTTTATACCATTGATTCTCAAGATCAGCATGGTGTTGCTCTAAAGTTTCTAGTCGTTTCTTTAAAGAGCGTTGTTTTAACTCGCTCTGTTCAAAATCTAACAATTGATTTTTTAAACTCTCAATATCTTTTTTTGCTTTTTCAAGTTGGTGCTCAAGTTGATGCAACTGATTATCTTGAACACTGGGTTTAACAGGCTCCATCAGCTGATTTGATTGAGTCTCTCCCTGTATTTGCACTTTACGCTGATTCATCATCCACTGAGCGTAGGCATCCAAATCGTCATCATAGGGTTCAACCTTACCCTCATGAACGAGCCAAAAACTATCTACAACTGAGCTTAATAATTGTCTATCATGCGATACAACAATCACAGCTCCTTCAAAATCTTGCAATGCTAATGCTAAAGCCTCTCGCACCTCGAGATCAAGATGGTTTGTAGGCTCATCAAGGAGTAATAAATGAGGTTTTTGCCAAGCTAATAAAGCAAGAACAACGCGAGCTTTCTCTCCGCCAGAAAACACCCCTACTTTTTCAAAAGCTTTGTCACCCGCAAATCCAAAGCCCCCTAAGAACCCTCGAATGACTTGCTGGTCCACACGATGAGCATATTGTGATAAATGCCAAAACGGTGTTTCGTCTAAATTTAATGTATCAACCTGATGTTGAGCAAAATAACCTATTTTTAGTTTCGGGCTTTTAACGATTTCTCCTGAAAACGGAATGAGATCACCTGCTAGTGCCTTGATCAGTGTTGATTTTCCTGCGCCATTAGCACCCAATAGCCCAATACGCTCTCCAGGCCCAACATGCAGCCTAATCTTATTAAGAATCCTTCGCTCACCATACCCTAGTGTCACGTCATTTAATTGAAGAACAGGGTTAGGACAGTCTGACTGGGCCGTTAAAGTAAACTGAAAAGGAGAATTAGCTTGAACACTAGCAACAATATCCATTCTAGCCAACATTTTCATTCTCGATTGCGCTTGTTTTGCTTTTGACGCTTTGGCCTTAAATCGATTAATAAAAGATTGCAGGTGTGCTACTTTTTTCTGCTGTTGCTCAAAAACTTTTTGTTGTTGAGATAATTTTTCTGCTCGCCATTTAATAAAATTACTATAATTGCCACGATGGGCTAAAAAGCGCTGCTCTTCGAGCGAAACGATTTTATTAACGACATTGTCTAAAAAAATACTATCATGCGCAATCACAATTAAAGTGCCCGTGAAGCGGCTTAACCAGCCCTCAAGCCAGTAAATCGCATCCATATCAAGATGGTTTGTCGGTTCATCTAACAGTAAGAGATCGCAAGGTTTCATGAGTGCTCTGGCCAAATTAAGACGCATCTGCCAACCACCAGAAAATGATTTAATGGATTGCTGTTGTTGTTGAGTGCTAAAAGCAAGACCATATAAAAGTTCAGCAGCTCGTGCTGGTGCACGATAACCATCGATCACAGTCAGCTCTTCATGTAATGCAATAATCGCTTCAATATTTTGATCTTCTTCTGCTTTTATGAGAGCTTTTTGGTTATTAAACCAACGATCATCTCCTTGCAGAACATAATCTAACGCTGAAATGTCACTTTGTTGTAGATCTTGTAAAACTGAAGATATTCTCCAATTTTTAGGAACAAAAATCTCCCCACCATCTTCTTTTAACTCACCACGTAATAACCCAAATAAAGTCGATTTTCCCGTACCATTTGCACCGACCAATCCTACTTTTTCACCAGGATTAATAATTAAGCTTGCCTGATCTAAAAGCTCTTTTTGGCCTCGGCTTAAGGCTATTTTTTTTAATTCTATCATTGACAATCTCTTGAG
>RFNU01000023.1 GCA_009927065.1 bacterium
ATATATACTAGTACCGTTAAAATCAGTGAGCAAATAGGCCAAAAGAACCCATAATCAACAACGAACTCTAAAGCGGGGGCAAAGGATTGTAAATATTCTTTCTGTTCTGGCCCGCTGTAAATTCTTTGCTTAAGAACGAGAGGCTCTTGTGCTTTTAAGCTCAATTCCTGTGACAAATGTCCTGCGATACATGATTGGTTATTTGCCAGAAATTTTGTGTAGAATTTTCCAGGATATTCTGGTGCAATCGCACTAACAAAGTATCGCTGCGAAATACCAAACCAAGCATTCTTATCTGCCTCTTGCGAGAAAGAGTTTGTAGCAAATTGCTTAAAAGCAATTTTTTTATACTTCAAATTATCTGTGTGAAAAGACGCTCCTTGAAACATTCTTGAGCCTTCTTCTGTTCCAGGAATCAAGGAAAAGCGGGTGTTTTTAAACTCCGTATATAAATAAGCTTTTTCATGGTCTTGACTTTTGATCATAATGTTTTTAAGCAAAGAGTAAGGTCGCTGAGGATCTACGCTGTATATGTCCTCTACAGAGACATTGGCTGCTTCTTTCCTGACTATTAATGTTTGGTCTTTTTCGTTGTAAAGAAAAGTTATTTTGCCATATTCTACTTTTGATGCTTGATTGTTTTCTTTAGAGATAAAAAGAAGATCGCTGTATAAAACTTGCTCTTGAGATAATTCTTTAAAAAGGGTAGTAATATTGTTTTTTTTATCAGGAAAAGCATAGTAGTCATTTAGCTTTAAGTTAACGAGCTGTCCTGTGTTTTTTTCAAAATCAAGAAGATAAGGTCCCATCAAAAACGTGTTAAAAGACGCTGGTTTGTTCACTAAGTCTGCTGGGGTTTGATTGTCATCCTTGTATTTGAGCTCCGATCCTTTTGGGTCGATCTCTTTTGTAAAATAAAACTGAACAAATTGCATTGTAAAGAATGTTAATAAAAAAATAATAAGAAGGTTTTGTGTTTCTTTACTCATCTTGATGACCCTAATTATAAAAACAACATTTTCACAGCTTCTGTTTGTATAGTTAATTTCTTTATTAATATAATTATTTTACAAAGAATGCGCTGTGATTCATATAAGATACAAAGATCTATTATACTTTATACAAGCTTAAAAATCTTTAATTTGGCTAACTCTAAAACATTGTTGCTCGTGGATGTCACAAACGACTTAGTCCAGATAGTAAAATCAATTTCTGCTGCTCAAAGTTTTTTTTTGTTATTAGGTTTTTCACTTTGATGATGATGATAAAACCATCGACCGATATTGATAATTTACGAACAGTTTCATGAGATAATTTTTTTATTTTACTTCTCAATACTGACAAGGGAATATTTTTTTTTGACAAAATAAACCCTATTTTTCTGACCGACCCATCAATCGCCTGTGTTTTATAGACTTCAAAAAAACCAAAGCGTAATGGCTTAGTTTTTAGTGCTGCCGTATAATTTTTATTATCGATAAGCGATTGCCAGCGCGATTGAGTTTTCATAGTGGCTTTATTGTAAAGTTATCTGTCAAAGGCTAATAATTAGCTTTTTAACCTGATTTTTTAG
>RFNU01000022.1 GCA_009927065.1 bacterium
TAACAACTTCTTAAAGCGGTTCCTCCAATAAATGTCAGATTTTTAAGTAAATTTTTCTGGCTCAATATTCTTAAAATATCTTGATGAAACAACTCTTTTTCAACAACTATTCTTAAAGTAGCACAATCTTTTTTATTTATCAGAGCCTGTTCAACTAATTTATCAAATAAGTTCATTGAGTATCTCCCAATTTATTAAATCTAAGTTTCTATTAGTCCGCTTCATGTCTCTTAAAGCTAATTGTGGGTGCGCATGCCATAGTCTGGTAGATTGATCATAGTCCAGGAAATCTTTTATTTTCGTAGGTTTTTGTGTTGTATGAATAAACTCAATCGTTCCGAACTCCTGACAAGAGATAAGATTGCTTCGCCCTGATGACATCAATGATACCCAGTTCATAGGAACCTGGGAGATAACACCGCAAGAACTTAAAATCGTCTCTAGGCTAACATAGTTAAAGTGGTTCGATCTTAATAAACCAGCGACATGAAAAAGGAGATTACCATCATTTTTGTAATATTTTTTAAATAAATAAATTTTTTTACAAACTTTTACTAATAGTTCAGCATCGACAGCTCTACTTAAAAGCGTATTAAATGCACCATCTGATAAATCGGGAAATAAGCATCTTAAATCTGCAGAAGTAAAAAGAGAATGATCAGGATTAGCATGATCCAAAAGCCAATTTAATAAATATTTTAAGGGCTGCATAATTCATTAAGTCTACAGATACTTACAATAAGTGTAACTTAGTGTAAGGATAAATCAAGTAAGGAGTTTTATTTATAAGACGTATTTAACTTAGATCTCGCAATCGATGTGTCATCATATCAGTGAAAGAAAACCCCATAGATAATTAAATCATATAGAGCTAACTTTAAGGAAATCGGTGCATCATGCTTTTTACATTATTGAATTATATAGTATATACACTATAATTTCTATGTGAGTATCTTTTCTCAGTAGTCTGAAAACAACTCACATAGAGATTTTATAGACATAATACACTTTACCGGAGAATAGCAAATGGATCATGTGACATTCCCCAAGTACGCCTCTATATAATCGCTTCATAGAGTAAAAACATGACCATACCACCCCAGTTTGGAGTTGGTTAGGTTGTGGTAACCTGATCTCCGCCAGATTTCGTTAGAATGACTTTTCTCACATCATTTTGCGCTACTGTTAGTGCGCCTCA
>RFNU01000021.1 GCA_009927065.1 bacterium
AGCACCAGATTACTATAAAAATGATATAGATACATGTTATAATACAGGTAATAAGGAAGGCAATGCCCTTATTAATGACACAAGGACTGAGTCATTAGCAAATGTATTAAAAAGAGTATTCGAACTCAACCTTAAGATAGCACAAGAGATGGCTGAGGGGGGAAAGAAAATTTTAAAGAAAGATTCTAATTTTGGTACAAAAGGTAAAAGCAAGGGTAAAACCCTACAGTTCGTAACTATCCTTGAAGAATCTCTAAAAACTGACATTATACAGATTGTAAACTATGATGAGGACGTTGTTCCTGGACAATCCCCATCAGGGGAATACGGATTTGCATTCCCTGTTTATACGATTGGTGGTATCAGCGACGATGGAAATGAATTATCGAAGGATATTTATGAAGAAGTTCTTCCTCCGGATCCAACAGAATTAACTGTGGAAGTAACAGATAAGCCTTATAATTCATCAGGAGTAGATTTCTTCGAGGAAAACGATGTAACAATAGGTGAAGATGGTATGGCATCTCTTAGATCAATCTTATCAGAATTCCATTCAATTTCAAAGGTCGTAGTTAATGGGGGGGCATCTAGCAAACCAACTTCCAGAGCAGGTGGAAACGAGAAACTAGCTAAAGATAGAATGGCTGCTGGAGTTGCTGCTTTGAACCAAATGAAAAAAGATGGTGTTGCTCAGTTAAATGCTGCTACTATTGTTGCAGGTACTGCAACAGTACAAGCGGGAGCTCCTTCTGAGAGTGATCCAAAAAATCAACAAGTTTCTTTTATAATCTCCGGAACAATTAGAAAAATAGCTGAAACAACAGATAAAACACCAGTGACTATACAGAAAGTTGACGTCAAAACTGCTCAAAAAGTAACATTTACAAAAAATTACTTCTATTGTTCTTTCAACATATCTTAATAACACTAAAATAAAAAAAAGCCTATCCGAAGATAGGCTTTTTTGTGGGGTAAAATAGTATTTAATTACCTATGATTTGTTCCTCGATTTTTTTACTCTCGTCCAGAAGGGATTTTTTACTGTAATTGTTATCTACAATAAGCCCGTAACGCACCATACCATTTTCTTTAGTAGCGGTTGCACAGAATTCTGTGAAGTTGCATCTTTTTAAAGCATCTTCGTCAAAATATAGTGTTTTTTTAAGATATTCTTTATAAGCAGCAACTA
>RFNU01000208.1 GCA_009927065.1 bacterium
CATAGTTGTAATTAAATCTACTATACCACCAGGAACAACCGATAAATTAAACCAGGAATTTAAAAACGTATCAATAGTATTTAATCCTGAATTTTTGACCGAAGCAAATTCTTTAAATGATTATTTAGAACAAAATAGAATAATTATAGGAGGAGATAGACCTGCTTCATCTAGGGTAAAAATTATTTTTTCTAAAGCATTTCCTAGAACCCCTATTATTAAAACAAGTTCTACTATTGCAGAGACAATCAAGTATGTCACTAATACATTTCTTGCTATGAAAGTTTCTTATGCTAATGAGGTGTATGAAATATGCCAGTCACTAAATATCGACTATGACAAAGTTATAGAGTATGCTAAATACGACGATCGATTAGGTAATTCACATTGGTCTGTACCCGGTCCGGATGGGGATTTTGGATTCGGAGGGCATTGTTTTCCTAAGGATCTAGCCGCTTTCGAATTTATTTCTAAAAAAATGGGTATAGATACTGTAATGCTAAGTGCAGCTATAGAGAAAAATAATAAGGTTAGAACCGATCTTGATTGGACCAAACAAATAGGAAGAGCAATATCTTTAGAAGAATAATTAAAAAATGATAGGAATAGATAAAATATTTTGTATAAACTTAGAAAGAAGACCTGATAGGAAAGAATTAGCGGAAAAAGAATTCTCAAGGTTTGGTTTAGATTTTGAATTTTTTAAAGGAGTTGATGGGCACCTTCTCGATTTAAAAGCAAAAATAAAATCTGGTCATGTTGGGTGTGTTCTTTCACATCTTAATCTCTTTAAACATATAAAGGATTTAGAGGGTGATGTTTTTATGATAACCGAGGATGATGTTGTTTTTTCTGATGATTTTATAGAAAAATATGATAATTTAATTGGAAGCGTACCTAATGATTGGAATCTTCTATATTTTGGAGGAAATCATAACAGTTTAAACTTAGATATGGTATCTGAAAACATCCACAGATTACGAAAAACCTATACAACTCACTGCTATCTAGTAAAGAAATCGTGTATAGATTTTTTGATAGGAGAATTTGAAACTGATAAAATATTTGATAGTGAAGTTGATGTACATTTATCTAATGCACAATCAAAGATACCTTGTTACGGGTTCACACCCTCTATAGCATGGCAACGAGAGGGATTCTCCGATATAGAGATGAGAGATGTTGAT
>RFNU01000020.1 GCA_009927065.1 bacterium
ACCATATTTGCACATTTTTGGAAGAATGCGTCGATTTGTTTGGTATCGGAAGAAGTCACCATATTGTCCGGAATTGATGTAGTATTGCCCTTTTTCCATGAAATCATGGACGGAATTGCCGAAACCATTCTCTTGTTTTTGAAAAATGCATAAATTTCCAGAGATTCATCAATATCGAGAAAATATATTTTATAGGTATTGGGTAGATTGGCCACTGCAGCATTTATATGTGATGCAACTTTTTTACACGGCGAGCACCACTGGGCCGAAAATTTCAGAATAATGACACCAGGATTGGTTTTGAGTATTTCCTGGAGTTCTTCTAGAGATTCGATGGAGGTTTCAATGGCGGGCATGTGGATAGTATAATATTATAGTGGGATTTTGTTTTTATGTGAGTTTCCGCAAATCGTATAAAAACAAAAATATATTATGCCTATAAAAACAATTCCATTTGAGAGGTTGTATGATATGATGTGTTTATGTTGATTTTATTCATTTTTTATCAAAATATCCTTAATGGATTCCGGTATTTTGGGATACATCCGTTCAAATATAGTATCGTATTTACACAGTATTTGGCCACATAATGCGTATGTAAACCGTTTTTCTTTCAAGTTCTCTGGTGGTATTGGTTTTTCAACAGTTCCTGGTTTGAGAACAACATACAAATTCTGCGCATGATTCAACCATGCATTTTTAAATTTCAACAACATTGGTTTTATTATCAGATAATACACTTCTGGTGTATATTCGTGTGCCATTTTAATTCTATGATTAGGACTTACACCATTCAATTGATACCATTTGTTGTTCTCTTTAATATACCATATATATGATGTATGTGAATCCGGGGTTTTGAATATATGAATTGGCCGTCTTTCATATGGAATAACTAGAATAATATTTACAAAAATAGAATATAGAATTTGATACATTTTTTTCCATTTATTACAAAACAATGATTTTATATCCAAAATAGACAGAACATATTTGTATGAATCAAATTTTAAATTTTTTATAAAATAACTATAGTTCATCGATTGTGTATAATTGGTATTTAATTCTGTTAAAAAATCAGTTTCTGGATGTAATTCTGTTGCAATTGCTATGGGTTTTTCCAGTTTTTTCTTTTGTGGTGTGGCGGGTTCTTGGGGGGTGTCTTCAATAGGTTCTTGAGGAGATTCTTTTGTTGCATTTTTTTCTATCATTTTTTGATGTTTTTTTGTTTTCATATGAAATTCTAATCTATTTGCAGTTGTTGTATGAAAATCGCATATTTCACATACAAATTGTTTTGATGAATCCATATTTGCTATATAGGTTAATAATATAAAATCCTTGATATTTTATATTGTTTATTTTATTGTGTATATTTATGGACCGGCCTTCGGCCGTGGCTCGGTTCTTCGAACCTCGCCATCCAAGGTCAAGTATTTTACACATAAACATCTATTACATCATAGTTCTCTTCACTATATTTATCATCGCTGTATTCGTTTTCAGTATATTCTTCATCGCTGTATTCTTCTTCATTAAAAATCTCATCTCCAATACTAATTTCATCTGGCAATATAAAATCATCTGTTTTTTCTTTTTGTTTCTCATGTTGTGTTTTTTCGTTATCTATTTTTGATACATAATCTATTACACTATCCACTAAATCATACAATAATTCTGAAACTATCTGCAATGTTTCCGGATTTGGTTCTCTAGGTTCTTCTTCCATTATATCTATATTTGATTCTGTATCTGTATCTGTATCTATTTCAGAATAAATAATATAGTTTTTATACATCCTATTATAAATATCTTCATATTCTTCCAACTCTGTTTTATTTGTATATTCATAACAATATTCATCTCCGGTTGTATCATCTATTATGTATGTAAAGTTCTCTGATTCTGAATCGGATTCTTCTTGGGGATCGGTTTCATTATGTGCCGCGGAGGCCGACGAAGGAGGCCGACGCAAACTAATTTCTTCTATAGTTTTATTTTGTGGTTCTTGAGAACATTGGAGTATACAAGATTTTTTATGTTTCCACAAACTTTGATATATATCATATTCTCTATTGCAATTTTCACATCTATAGATTTTAACTGAAGATTTAAAATTTGTGTCCTCTTTTTGTTTATGTTTTATTGTCAATATATGTGTATCATAATTATATTTTTTAGTTGTAGAAAATTTACATAATTCACAATTATATATTTGTTTTTCTTTTGTATCATTTGTTTGCCACCTTTGCGCATTTTGGATGCGAAAATGTGTAAAATTTGCTTGTCTTACAAATGTTTTATGTTTTTTTGTTTTACAATGTGTTTGGAATATAATATTGTTCTTTGCTGTATAATTACAATATGTGCATGTATAAACTTTTGGTTGTTTTCTTTGTTTATCTTCCATTTTTTATTATATATATGGTTTATAAAATAATAAGGAGATTAGTTGAGTATTTTTTAAGCCCCACCCCTCCCAATCGTAGATTCCTAATCTAGGAGAGTAGTTGAGTATTTTTTAAGGAAATCTGACATAATATCAAAACCCCACCATTTTTAACACTTTTTTCGTAAAATCCAACAAAAGTTCTCTACCAAAAACTAAAAAACAAAAGTCTCTATAGAAAAATTTTGTTCAATAACTT
>RFNU01000019.1 GCA_009927065.1 bacterium
ATTCAAAATACTCACTTTTGCCAATCGTGAGTCGGTTAAAACCCGAGGTAGGCGGAGAACAAAACCTTGGAAAATATCGATCCGTCGTATTTTTTAATAACAAATTAGTATGTTTTTCTCCACCAAAATCTATCAAAAAAGAAATATTTATCCGCAAACATCCCGAAGAATTTTCGTACGAACCCTCTGTGAATCAAATTCCAGAAACCATTTGTATAACAGAAACAATCGAAGGTACAATGATCAACCTATTTTACGATTTTCATAATAAAACATGGGAAATCGCCACTAAAAATGCGATTGGGGGTAGATATTGGTATTTCAGTCGACCCGATAAAAACGACGCAACAAAACCACTCACATTTCGCGACATGTTTATGGACGCTATTGGAGAAAAAGATTTTGTAAATTTAAATCAAACACTACTCGTTTCCAAATTACCTAAAAATTATTGCTATAGTTTTGTATTACAACATCCGGAGAACCATATTGTTCTCGATATAGTTGAACCACGCGTTTATTTAGTAGCGGTATATGAAATTTGCGAATCCCGTGCCAAATATCTCCCACTTCCATATGTGGAAAATTTGCCCTATATTCGAGAACTTTTGGATGCAAATATTATATATACGCCGACAACTATACAATATTCGGAACATTTGCATCATAGTGAACGAAAGGTCGCGACATTTGACCAGTCATTAGGTGAACGAGGATTCGCACAAAGCCCGCGAAATTATGTACAATTGGAATTGCATTTGAATTATTGCGCGAGTTATTCACATATGATGGGATTGACACTCATCGATACAGAAACTGGGGATCGTATGAAATTAGAGAACCAGCAATATAATTATAAAAAAAGTTTGCGTGGAAATCATCCGAATTTACAATATCAATATTTGTGTTTATTGCGTATCCAGAAAATACCCGAGTTTTTGAAATATTTTCCTATTTATCGCGAACATTTTGATCGTTTCAATACACAATTTGAACAGTTTGTGAATACAATACAAACAACTTATTATATGTGGTATGTGAAAAAACAAAAAGATGTTGAATTTTCAAAACACATCATGTATTTTGTAAGAAGAATACATTATGAAGTTTTTGTTCCATCATTAAATGGGGGGATGCAACGCACAATTGTTACCAAGGCTGTAGTAAAAGATTGGCTTATAAATACATTTAATCCTGGGTCGATTATGTATGGGATGCGTCAAGAGAACTGAAATGCTCCCGGAGCTTCGCTTCTCCGCCAAAAGTCGTTATAAGAACATTCCTGTATATATTTGAGAAAGTCCAAAATTGTCTCTCATATCATATATGATATCGCATATATCATATATCACACAATATCAAACATTATTGGAGAACATCTTTGATGGGGCGAGCGAAGCGAGCCCCCAAGCGAGGACCGAAGGTCCGAGCGTCCTTGAGAACTTGGTATCATTGGTTCTCTAGATGTTGTCAAATATATCACATATCACACAATATCAAACATTTTTGAAAAACTACTGTGTGGGCTCGCTTCGCTCGCCCAAGCGAGGACCGAAGGTCCGAGCGTCTTTGAGAACTTGGAATCGTTGGTTCTCTAGATGTTGTCTTTGATATATCATATATCACACAATATCACATATCACACAATATATCATATATCACACAATATCACATATCACACAAAATATCAAACATTTCACAATATCACACATTATTGGAGAACATCTTTGATGGGGGCTCGCTTCGCTCGCCCAAGCGAGGACCGAAGGTCCGAGCGTCCTTGAGAACTCTTATAGGGTTGGTTCTCTAGATGTTGTCAAATATATCACACAATACCATATATCATATATCACACAATACCATATATCATATATCACACAATATCACGACTTTTGGCGGAGGAGCGAAGCTCCGGCGTCAAACATTTTTGAAAAACCACGGTGTGGGCTCGCTTCGCTCGCCCGGGTCTTTTTGTTCGAACCAACTAATATATTTCTTATTTGGTCTATAATTTACTCCATCGTATATTTTTCTAAAATCATCTGCATGAGTATTACATATGCAAATTTGTTCTTTATCATTACATAACAAATCTGTTTTTTTATAGATAGCTTTATCTTTATGACTCAAATAATAATGTAACATATTATCCACCACTTCTTTTTTTTTAGGGTTTTCTGTAAATGTAGGATTATTGAACATATTATAATTTACTAGGACTATATTCAAATAATCTACATCTATGATTGTATATAAGCTTCTTATACGATCATATTCTTTTTGACTTATATCTGTAAAATATTTTTCACAAAAACTCGCACCTTCCGGACTTTTTTTAGTTATTGTATTGCCCATCTTGGTGTGTCGGTATCTTACACTATATCTGGGTATGTTTTTATGTAGTTTCTTATTTTCTTATATAGATACACATCCTGGACGGTCAAATGCTAACATAAACCTCCGACAATTTGCTCAAAATTTGTATATATTGCATAGAATGCGCCTTGTTGGTATCGGACATCATACGAATTGGTTCACGAAAAGAATCGATAAATTTCAATACCTCATTCGCATTTTCAAAGTTACCTAAATCTTCTTCATAGTTTTTCTCAAAGAAAAAAGTAACATCGCCGGCATTTATTGCATCTTTATATGGGGTATAT
>RFNU01000213.1 GCA_009927065.1 bacterium
CCAAAGATCGTTTACATGAAAAGAGGATTCGTTGGAACTAGCTGCCCCATAACCATATCCGTAGCTGGAGTTGCTTGAACTTGGTTGTCCACTATTCACGATTGCAACTTAGCCCGCGGGGTGTCATTCCGCAATCAGTAGGTTCCCCGAAGGCCTAGATAAACTTGGTTCCTTGTGTAACTCCCTCCATTTCCGTTGTTTAAATCAAAGTAAGACCCATAACTGGTGTAAGACCATCCCAGCTCAGCAGAGAGATAGGGGTAAAGCTCGTAGGCAAACTTGCATTGATACGTAACCGTGGTTTGTTGACCACTACCCGTATAGGCCCCTGCATTGAGGGCATTAGTCTGTTGCTGGGTTAGATTCGGTGTGAAGGTGGCCAGATTGATAAAGAAGCTCTGGATCACTGAAAATTTATCCGTGAAGTAGTGGTCCCAATTGGTGTTGAAAGTATAACCTTGCGAGTCCGAAACGGTGGCAAAATTGGACTGTTGCACCTGCATGGAAAAACCTGCGGAAGCAAAACTTTTCTGCTCGTAATTCCATGTCCCCGACAGGGAAGCAAAGGGATATGCCTGGATCTCAAGCTCACCACTTCCCATCCCTCCCGAAGAGATAATACTCGAATTATCCGTTAGACCAAAGTTATCGTTCAATTGAATTCCCATTCTGCCGCTAAAGAAAATTGTCGGCGCAAAGGTATGGTCAGCCCCGACAGAAAAAGCCACCTGCTGGTTATCTCGGAAGTTCTGATCGCTCTGATAGTCGTAAATCTGATAGTCCACACTAAACGTCCCCACGGTTTCAGGCGTAAAATCCAAACGGAATTGCTGAAAGGCTCCATTGTTCATGTAGTTACCCTGACTAGCACTTCCCGAATTGATTCCCCCTGAATTGTTGTAGGAGGAGGGACCATCGGAATTTAATATCGTATTGTTCCAACGTGTTACCATAGAAAGACGATCCGTCACCCGGTAGTCGCCCTGAATCGTTCCCAGATTATTGATGAATCCTTGGGTTTGCGTGATAGGGGCTAGACCCTCAGTCACTAACTGAGGCACCGGCTGTTCACTATAGAGAAAGTTATCCGAAACAGTTAATTGAACCCGAGGGTCAAAAGCATAGGTGTAACGACCAATAAAAGCCTGAGCGTATTGGATGTCAGCCGACTCATTGATACTGGGGTAATAAATGCCGGTAAAATCATAACGCAAAGCCAAGTCAGCCTGTAGCCCAACATAATTATACCCCAAGGAGGGTTGTACGCTGGTGTAAGTAGATGATCGGATATCCTGAGTTGATTGATAGGACTGCGTTAGTGGATTGCTATCGTAACCCTCTCGCAAAGCTACAGTGGCAGTAAAAGGCTTTGTTCCCGAGTCTCCGGCAGATTGCTGAATCTGCCCTCTCGCACCACCAAAATGTGTGTCGGAGAACCAACCGAGCACCATAACAAGCAACGCCTTATAAAATGAATGGTAGCGTGGCTCGGCCATCTAC
>RFNU01000018.1 GCA_009927065.1 bacterium
TTATTAAGTGGCGAACATTTTTATGCTGCTCAGTCTTTAGAGCATTATAAACTTGTTGATAAAATCATAACCTCTGATGAATATATTTTAGACGCTACTGCGCACAAGAATGTTGTGTATTTGAAAACAGCTCCTAAAGTATCATGGATATCTCGCTTTGTTGCAGTCAGTCAATCAATCGTTGAAGCAAGCGTGGAGTCTCTATCATCATTAAAACAAATACTTTTACGAAAAGAATAATGCAATCCATCAATTATTTTATTTTGAATCAAAGCTCCAGCCCATCACGAATGGTCTTGTTCTTGCATGGACTGGGAGCCAGTGGCAATGATCTCGTTTTTATCTATCAAGCATTACTACGAGAATTGAATGATATTATAGGGGTTTTTCCTACAGCCCCTAATATACCTGTAAGTCTTAATCGGGGTTATATGATGCCTGCTTGGTTTGATATTGAGTCAATAACTCATTTTTCCGATCGTATGAATGAAGGGTTAAGTTTGATGATGAACCCATTAGTCGAAATTGTACGAGAGGTTCAAGCTCAATACCCATCAATAACAGAAGTGAATATTGTTGGCTTTAGTCAAGGTGGAGTTGTCGCTTTAGCCTTAAGTCATTATCTGCCTGTCAATCATCTTGCTTTGCTTTCTACTTTTTATCCTCAACAACGTCAGATCTGTCCTGATAGTAAAAAGATTTTTATTGCTCACGGTGAACGTGATGATATTGTGCCTTTTCAATTAGGATCTCAGTTATATAATCGGTTAAAAAACATTAATAACCTCCATATTAACTTTTATCAGTATAAAAACATGGGCCATCATATTATCAATGAAGAAATAGCCGATCTCATCAAATTCATCAAGATACATTAATTTAACAAAACTCGCGGAATTTTAGGCAGCGTATATCTTTCTAAGAGAAAGAGCAGTGTAATGGTGTAGATTTGTAAAAAATAAACACTATCAAAGAGATGGATGATCATATAAAAACCTATGAATGAGAAAAGAATTCTTTATATTTTATCGGAAACTCATGGTGCCAGAACAAAAATGAACTGACATTAAGCGAGTTTATTGAACAAAACACGTGCGCAATCCTTTTCGTGTACGGGAAGGTCAAGCACGTCCTGCTCTTTGTTTAAG
>RFNU01000123.1 GCA_009927065.1 bacterium
AGTTAAGCGTCAGCACACTGTTGCTGTCGCCTAATCGGAAGCCCGCTCATTCATCGGCGGGTAGTTCACTTATCGTAACGTTTTAGTACTAAAGATTATTTCCTGACCTACTTTCTTTATATATTGGTTTCTAATTTTTTTAGATTATCCAATAAATCTCTATCCATTTGAGAGAGTGCATTATGTTTTTTATTTTTTACAGGATTCATTATTTTTGTTAATACATGCTGAGACATCCATCTTCCTATCACTTCAGTAATAAAAGGAAGCGCAGCTACTGCGCTGATCATCGGGCCTGTAACACAAAACGATCCTAGTCCTGCTAAAAAACCAACCCAATAATCTATTCTTTTATGAGGATTTTTCAAGTTCTGTGTAGCTCCAATATAAAAACATACACCATCTTTTATCCCATCTGTAAATTTTGGGTAAGCTGCAGCTTTGACCTCACTGATGATCTTTTCACGAGTTTTTTTTAAAAAACCAATTCCAGTCTTAACAAATAAGGCTAATACTTTAATAAAGAATGATCCCAGCGTGAACAATAAACCTATTACAAGTCCAAGAGCATAGCCAACCTTATTCAATCCTGAAGTTATCACTGGATTGTTTATCAGATGTTGATCATCAATAACGTTAGGCTGCCTTTGTATGTGCGCTTTTGAAGAAAAGAAGGTTGTGGATGCAAAAAATCCACACACTATCCCTTGAAAAAATCCTTTGGGTTTTTGCATTGGAAGAGAAATCGCAGCTAATTGCAGGCTCAAAACATACTGATCTAAAATATGATTGATAGACTGAAAAGAAAGTTTATCATCACGAACTTTAAAAAGATGAGCTAACGTTTTAGCGATTTCTTTCAATAATAAATCTTTATCTTCGTGTTGAGAAAGTTGTATAAAAAAGTTAACTTTTTCTTCTGAAGATGCGTGTTCAAGCTGATGAAGAGCTAATTTGATATCATGGATATGATCGACTGTTTGAGCAATATGGTTGTGTTGATGAAGAACATGATCAACATTGATTGAGTTGGCAGCAAGGTCTTTGAGAGCCTCAATGATCTTCTTTTGAGTGACAATAGCTAATGGCTCGGCCGTAGAAGAGGCTTCTGTTTGAGTTTTTCTGATTTTACTGGCTATGTAATCTACAAATGTCGACTCATTATCAGTTGTGGTTTTAATCTCAACAACAGTTCCATCAGCTTTTTTTTCTAAAAAAACAATCTCTTCGAATGTTATGTCTTGTCCGATAGTATCTGCATCTTCTTTTGACAAGCTTAGGGCTTCTTGTCTTAAAGGATCGAACAGAATGACTCTTTTTTTATCATACTGTGTCAAAAGAAAGTACTGATTGATGGCAATTAAAAAATTGAATCTATCACCCTCAAAATCCTCAAAATCTTTCTCTAAACTCAATTGATGACTTGAGTCTGAAAAACCTGCAGCATCTAAGAGATGAGGACGATCCATCGATATTGATCTACGATGAGATCGAGCTACT
>RFNU01000017.1 GCA_009927065.1 bacterium
TCGGTATACTGTTCCCATATTAATGAAAGAGTTATTTTATGAGCACATGCAAGGTTAGCGCCTACAAAGAATGGTTCAGTTGGTTTTTATTGACAATGTTCTTTTTTGGACACTATTTCTTTAGAATTACCCCAGCCAATATGAATATCCAAATAATGAAAACGTTCTCATTATCAGTCAGTGATATTGGGATATTAATTCAATGTTTCTTCCTTCCTTATACACTTGCACAATTACCAGTTGGGTACTGTATTGCCCGTTTTTCAACAAAACGACTTATTACTCTTGCCTGCTTTATGTGCGCTTTTGCCACCTTATTGTTTAGTCAAGCATCATCGTTTATGATATTGTGTGGTTGTACAATCTTATATGCTTGTTTTGCGGCATTTGGTTTCGTTGGCGCCGTTTCTTATGCGAATGCAAACTTACCAAAACAATACCAGTCCTTAGCCGTAGGCCTGACGCAATCGCTTGGTATGGTTGGTGGTTTTTTAGGTGTCAACTTAATAGCGTATTTTATTCAGTTTTATTCTTGGCAACATATTACTCTCATCATGGGACTAGTATTAGGCTTATTAGCCGTTTTGATTGCCTTTCTGGTCCCTCAAACCCCAGCACCGATTCAACAAAGCAAAAAAAATCCTGAAACAACGGAGCCTGCTGATCAAGAACGGTCTATTTTCTTACAATCTAAAACTTGGTTTAACGCTCTGTATGCTGGATTTATTTATCTGCCAGTGATGGTATTTACAGAATCTTTTGGGAAAAATATTCTACTAGCCACTCAACAACATTCTGAAAAAGCCATTAGTTTTGGTCTGTCTTTGGTTTTCGTTGGATGGATTATTGGTGGCCCAACCTGTGGTATTATCGCCGATCGCTATGGCCGCGTGTTAGTTATGAAAATTTCTGCCGTAAGCGGATTGATTTTCACAGCACTCTTTTTATTTGTTCCAATGTCTTTATTGGCGTTAAATATTAGCCTCTTTTTATTTGGATTGACCAATACTGGTATTGTTGGCTGTTATTCTATTTCTGCAGAAATGCATGGTCCTGCTAAAGCGAGTGTTTCTATTGCCGTGGCAAATATGACAACTATTCTGGTTGGTGCCTTACTCGTGCCATTGTTACCTCGATTACTTGAAATGCAAGCACATCCTGTCTTTGTTCATAACATTCCTGTGTATAGTGCCCTTGATTATCAGCAATCATTTGGACTTGTTCTTTTTGCTCCGATTATTGCTTATCTATGCGCTGTCTTTACTAAAGAAACAAAGAAGTTTTAACACAACGCAAGCCGATACAGTTCTCGCTATCGGCTTGTTCTCTTCATCTATCGCCTCGCTGAATTTTCCTTTTTTTGACCATATAGTGACATCATATTTTTTTTCTGTGATAATGGCGCAATATCACGATTAAATGAATTGTTGGCAATTGGCTATAAAGCAAGTCCTTTATGTCAACAATACGTGCGCACGGAGGTAGAAACGCTGA
>RFNU01000016.1 GCA_009927065.1 bacterium
TTATGTCCTTCTCTTTCTATTACAAATAATACTAAAGCCATGCATATTATTAAAACATAAATCCAATCTATCATTATAATATAATAATAGAAAATATTAGAATTTTTTAGAAAGATGCAAGTGCAGGCGGCGGTAAATCTATCTCTAGGCGATTACTTTGTGGGACAAAGCCGAAAACATCCTCGAAACTGGGCTGCTCCAAATAACAGTAGTCTTTTTCCTTTCGCTTTTGACATCTCGATTTCCTGCATTCTGGTGGACTTACAACTACCTCACCTGGTTCCAACTTTTTCTCTGGCAAATTGAAAAAATGGTTTGTTCCATATTTTCCAGGCTCTCTATTTTTATCATCCCAATCACACTTCTCGAATCCCCGTCCATCTAAATAACATTTTTCACCCCATACGCCATCATATAGCAATTTCATTTTCTTGAATTCAAATGTTCCATTGGATTCAACAATTGGCTCTTCGGGGCGCATTGGATAACGATTACCCACCAAAAAAGGCGAGCCCTCTTGTTTTGGTCCTCCCGCTGGAACATTAACTGCGGTAGGAGTTGTAAACGACTCTTTTATAGTATTGTTTGTCCTTGTATAAAAAATTACAATTGTAAAAATAAGTAATATGAAAATTATAAATAGACACGAAATTACCATCATTCTATATAATGTTAATTAGACAAAAATTTCTCGAATAACTGTCCTAATTCTATCAATGTCCAATAATGGCAATTTTGGCTCTATAGAATAAAGCATCATCTTTTCCTCGGCGATCCATTCAAATTCATCCGGATAAAATACCGCTAACCTACCCTCCATTTCATCCGCCAATTTCTTAGGTAATAAGCTCGCTGATGTTTTTGGAAGAACCATCATAAGCTGTTCAGTAGATGAAAATGGGGTGCCAGTAGGGATAGGCAACATATTAATATCCTTCGTCTCCATGCGCTGTAAGTAGTCGTATAAATCGGACACAAATGGAGCCACTGGATAAGGATTATACCAATACCAACTTATAGCCCCGTCGAAATAATATTTAGCCGTGAACAGGATGCCATCAAAATAATTCTTGCATATTGCGTCTAAGCAGACCTGATTTTGCGGCTTTGTGTAGTCAAAATCGAAGAAAATGCTGTAATATTGCTTTTTCCAATTTGCATTCTTGTAATCAATCACAGAAAAACACTTCTCGAATCGCGGATTATAGGGGATTCTATCCCATTTCCATTTCTCTTCCGAATAATGATCGTCAAAATTTGGCGGATTAGGCACCTTCTTTCTCTGCGCCAAGAATTTCAAATTGGAATCCTCACTCTTCGACAGATACTCAAACATACTTTTCAAAAATCCATTGTTTATGCGCACAGAATCGCTAACAGTGGATAACAAATAATTCTTGCATTTCGCATAACTATTTGTATATAGTTTGATGACGAAATCGATACCATTGTTAATAATGCTCAGTGAAGGCAAACAATGCAGAAAATCATTGCCCAATAAGAAAGATAGAAAAACATAGTCTCGAATAATCCTCTGTTTTTCCAGGGATTTTACACTCATTTCCTTCATAATCTCATGATATACACTTTCCGCCAATACAGGAATACTGACATATAATAGAGGATTCGCAAAAGAAGCATCAATATGCACGTT
>RFNU01000147.1 GCA_009927065.1 bacterium
TGGTATTTAAATCATGGATGAACTCTAAGTTGAAAGTTCCTTTTGAGATCTGTCGCACTTACGACGCACCGGGATATGTGGACTCAAACACTTTAGTTATTGCGAGCAGTTATTCTGGAAATACTGAAGAAACCTTGAGCGCATTTGAACAGGCTCAAGAGGTAGGAGCTGTTTTAGGTGTTATAACTTCGGGGGGTAAACTTTTAGAGCTTGCTGGTAGCGAAAACATCGCACATGTACAACTTCCTGGTAATTTTCAGCCTCGTATGGCTGTTACATTAAATCTCCGCGCCTTAACAGCTTTGATGGCTAATTTCGACTTAATTGACAAGTCATATTTCGACGAAATCGCTTCTTGCGAACAATGGCTCAAAGAAGAAACTTCAAAGTGGTTGCCGGATTCGCGAACTGCAGATAATTTAGCAAAACAAATCGCACTTTCCTCAGTCGGTAAAACACCTGTATTTTATGGTGGAAGTTTAACTGCGCCAATTGCTTATAGATTCAAAATTGCCTGGAACGAAAATGCAAAAAACGTATCTTATTGGAATGAATTACCAGAGATGAATCACAACGAATTTATGGGCTGGACATCTCACCCTATAGAAAAACCTTTTGCGATTTTTGATGTTGTCAGTAATTTAGAAAATCCACGAACAATTAAGAGGTTCAATGTAACCGACAGATTATTATCTGGTATGAGACCAAAAGCATTTAGAATAGATTTAACGGGCGATAGTATTTTGAAACAAATGCTCTGGGGTGGAATCCTAGCAGACTATGCAAGTATCTACACGTCAATTCTAAACGGTGTCGACCCAATGCCTGTTGATTTGATTGAAAAATTAAAACAAGAGCTCAAATAAGTTATAATACTAGGGTTGGAGAGGTGGCCGAGTGGTTTAAGGCGCACGCTTGGAAAGCGTGTGTGCGAGCAATCGTACCACGAGTTCGAATCTCGTCCTCTCCGCCAAACTGAAACCGATTATTTTCTATCGAATAAACAAATTGCCAATTAGTGTTGAACCGACTATGACGCAAACAGATACAAAAAGATGCCAAAAAATTTCTTTCTTTGGATTGCTTTTTTTAATTTTCGAGATTTTATAACTAATTAGCGTAAGCAGTGCTAGTCCCCACAAGCAGGCGACTATTATAGCTATATGCGCAGTTAGTAGCCATACGATGACTATAAAACTTAACACAGTGATAAACCTGGTTATAAAATTTCCAAAAGTAGCTCTGTAAACTTCTTTTTTGTTGTTTCCCTCGGATTCTTTGTATATGTGTATGGCTAGGGCATCGGAGATATTGTCAGCTATGGCAAATGTGAGTAAGCCAGCTATTGTTATCATTTTGAGCGAATCGTTCTGACCCAATCCTGCGACTATGCCCATGCTTGTAATAATTGCAGCAGTTGCACCAAGTGAATATTTAAACATCATGTCTAGCATATAGATTATCAATATTAGCAAAAAAATAATTGAATTGCAATAAAATAAAACGCTATATATAGCGTTGTAAAAAACAAACACCACACTATCAGATGTGTTTATGGCTTTTTTAAACAAAAGCACAAAAAAGCCTTGATTTCCTATATGTAGCGTATTAATCTATATATTACGCCCTACATATAGTAGAGGACAAAAACAGAAAAAGGTGCAGTATCTAGAGAATTTACAAACCTTCTAGGGTGATCTTTTCGTACTGCCAAAAACTAAGAAGAGGGGAATAATGAGTCTAATCAGTGTAGTAAAAAGAGATGGCACAAAAGAGCCATTTGATGCAAATAAAATCAACCT
>RFNU01000015.1 GCA_009927065.1 bacterium
CCTTCGTCAACATGTTTTGTATTATAATTATAGTGAATATCCACACAATCCAAACTATATCGAAAACGCATGTTTATATCTAAAAATCCAGGTGATATAAGTGCCTCTAATTTTGTTGTTTTAGGTGAGAACAATACATTTGAAATACCGCCGCCTATTGCGCCAACAACATGAGTCGCATTTGCAAAATACAGGATTTTTTCAATCGTTGTCAGGTTCTCAGTAAATACTTCTACAAAACCTTGTTCTGAGAGAATTGCCACTAATTCATCTTCATTTACAAGTCGGCGTCTTGTAGTATAATTTGTCCCTATATTGTCAAGTTTATTATGTATATATGTTCGTCTAGAAACATAAATTTTTGGTGGCGTTGGCACGGATGTGTACATACGCACCATATCGTTGGCCATTTGACGATAAAAATCGTATATTTCTTTTCGAGGTGGTAAATTCGAATCAATGTCGTGGGTATAAGAGGTTGATATATACACACTATTATATCGGGTTTTGTCGTTTATAAATGTGATGTCTGACATTTTGATTCCCAAGATTTCCAAGAATTCGAGAACAAACGGATAGAATTCGCATTTTTGGGGATTCGGATATTGCATCAATAATTTTATATTGGGAATTTCTTTGCGAATATTTAAGAATGAAATCAAATATGGCAAACTATCATATAAAAAATGAAAATAATTGTCGGTGTTGTATACAAAGAAAAAAACGGGGTCTTCGTATGTTGTATATTCTTCGGATAATTGGACATCATATTTCATTCCATATTCTGGCGTTTCATATATAGTACTTTGGTTTAAAGACATCGTTTTTTCTATAACAGGTAATATCAGATGTTCTTCGGCCAAACCGGAGAAAAGCCCCGGGAGCATCAGAACATTCGGATAATATAAATTTATGCCAGTAAATATACAATCAACATATTTATACACATTTATTTCGCGGCCATTTTCTTTTGGATATATATTTTTGTAAATATTTTCAGGGTTTTTAAAATATCGAATTTCGACCATTATTTACTATAATAATAATAATAATGATAATAATAATA
>RFNU01000014.1 GCA_009927065.1 bacterium
ATGTAATATCATGCAAAGATAATGTATTATGCATAGTATAAGAGAATCAATACTCTCAACCACTTATTTTTGTATATCAATATAATATACAAAACGCCCCCTAAAAATGACCTATATAGAGTTCTCAAATAGTAGCTATCTAAGAATGTCACGCATATTGCCATCCTATCCGGCAAATGCATCCCGCGCGGATCGCATGAAACCAATCTTCACCAACAATGCCCAAGTCGCCTATAAAAATCACAGCTTAGCATCGGGTGGAGTAGGAACCGTCCGAAACAGCACCTCAAAAGCCCGCAAAACTTAGTTTCCGGGAAGTGGTCCGCCCTGATTCCGGCGGGGATATTTGATATCGTCTAGCGCACCACAAGCCTTGTCCAACTGCATCACATAAAGCCCCTCCGTCATGGCCACTCCATTCTTTTCTACGGTGTCGATGTCTTTGGTCACACGCACACATTCGCCCGTAATTTGCGAAATCTGCGAATTTGCATCCGTGCGGAATAAACGAGGACATTTGGTGGGTGTATATTGAAATCGCTGACACAACTTGTCATTTCCAGCAGCCAATGCATTTTTAGTCAGGTTCTCCACATACATTCCCTGTGTATGAGTAATCAAAGACGCACTCATATCTGGTTTAGTTGTACTATAAGGTTGTGGTCGTCGAATCCACCGATATTTGGTCATCAACATACCATTCGTGCCTAAAACCGATGTTTTCAAAACCGCGGGATTATTCGGGCAATTCAAATTCACAATCGATTTCACAATCGCGCCTTTTACATATTTTCCACAGCATCCACCGTGACCTTTGGGTGTATTACCCTTCATGATGGTTTTTGGAAGAGAACGACCACGCATATCTTGGCCAACATAACCTTGGCTGCGACGAGTACCATTTAATGAAAAATTGCGGAGTCCAACACTATCATTTTTAATAGTTGCAGCGGTTTTGCGTTTCAATGTAACAATAGACATGGTTTATACTATATGGCTTATACTATATGATATTATAATATGTCTCCGATGCTCCTGCTCCGCATCTCATCCCCGACACAATATGGTGTAGATGCTTAGCATCTCAGACCCCCTCGCTAAAATTGAATACTATATGATATAATAATATGTATAATATCATAAAA
>RFNU01000072.1 GCA_009927065.1 bacterium
AATACAAATTCTGGACCCTTTTCACCAATCAGTGCTCTTGTTGGTTTTGTTACTCTTCCGCCTTTTGCAAGTTTTGCATTTGATCCTCCCAAAAATTCCTTTAAAACAGTCCTAACTTTTGCAGATCCACTATAGTCTCTCGAACCTATAGCACCAGATCCTCCCCATTGTGCTCCAGGAACATCAAATGCTAATCCAGAATAATGGAGTGAACCACTAGCATGACCACCAACTGAATCAAATCCTTTAAATTCAGTAACTTGAATATTTTTTGATTTAAAGAAATTATATGCTCTTACCGCAGTACTTCTATCTTTAAATCCAATGTGATCATGATAATTGCTTGTTGTACCATGACCTGCTTTATCAAATCTACCAAAAGGAGTATTAGGATCTCCCGTAATATATTCTGCTACAGATCCACCAACTCCTCCCTTATCCATTCCACCAAAATCAAAACTACCAGAACCACCTGTTCCTTTTTTAGTTCTATATTTCTCAAGACTTTTAAGATACTCTGCGTGTATTTTGGGTCCTTTTGTGTTTTGAATACCTTCTTCAGGTCTCTCCCATTTTCTCATAAACCAATCTGCTGCTTCTTGTGGTGAAGAAAACTTCATAGCAAGCCATTGTGGTGCTGGTTCTCCTGGTTCTTTGAGAGCATAATCAATTTGACCCTTCCAATTTGTTTTATAATCTGGAACTGCTTTTAAAAAATTACTTTTTCTTGGTTCACTAGTATATTGAAATAAACCAACTCCGCCGCCGCCACCTTTTTCCAAAACACCAGGTCTAAATTCACTTTCTCTGGATATATTTGCCATCAAACCCAGAGCATGAGTATCATCCATTCCTTTGGAAAGTAAATATTTGTATATGTCACCCTGAAGACCTTCTGGAGAATATTCTCCGGTTCCCATAGCACCACCCTCACCACCTTCTTTACCACTCTTACTCTTATCATCACCTTTCTTTTCTCCTTCTTTCAACATCAATTGCTTTTGCAATTCTTTAATCGCAGCATCAACCTTTGATGAAATAGTTTCTTC
>RFNU01000067.1 GCA_009927065.1 bacterium
AAAATATACAAGCGTGAAATACAAAATTTTGTTCGTCACTATTTACCAATGATTTTTTATATTCGATTTCTTTCAATTTCACTCCAGAAAACCCATTTACAACTTGATTTTTATTTTGCAATTTAAGTCTAGTTGGTTTGAATCGAGTAGATAAATAACTATTTAACTTCAAAAATACTTCTTTGGATGCTGATTGTGTAACAATGCGATATTGTCCTATAATATCCGTACCAGAAACTTCAACATCTGGATGAACTATACAATAGTCTTCAATATATTTGTCAAAATTTTTTGTATTTTCGTCTTTATTATTTAACAAAAAATTTTGATCTTTAGATTCAATAAAATCATCTTCGTGTGTTTGTGTAGATATCTCTCTGGTTGAGATTTTATCGTAGACTCGGTTCTCTATAATTTTTGTATCTGATTCAAATGTTTGGGCAATTTTCGATGAGCGCTCCGATTCATTTGTTATATTCAATAATTTCAATGTATTTACAATACGAATGATTATCATTTTTGCTTCTTCTACATCAATTCTAAAAATTTCATCTTTTATTTGATAATTTGATAATAAATGATGTATAAAGTTCTCTATTGTTCGGATATTTTGATTTTGGACTTCTATAGTAAATTCTAATTTACCAAATTTAGATATTTGTTTGTACGGTTTTATACGATTATTTACATTTTTTGTGTATCCAATTTTAAGCTCAGGGTTTGGGTTTCTTTTGTCGATATTATAAATATACATCATCGGAACATCATCTTTTATTTGCAATTGTTTGTTCTCTTCTTTGATTTGTTCTAATTGATTTTGTAATTCAGTTGTTTTTTGTTCTTTTTGTTCTAATTGTTGTTTGAGTTCTTCACATTCTTCTTGAACTGTTTGATGTAACATTTCTTCTAATTTTATAAAATATTCGTGAATTTCATTGGCTTTTTTTGTTCCAGATTTTATACAAAATAATTTGAATGTTTGAATATTCAATAAAATAGTTTGTTTATTATGACCACCTCTACCTTCATTTTTTTGCTCCGCCGATTGGCTGAGCAAAAATTTATAGTCTGTATCAATAATAAAAAATTTTTCTAATGCGCGTTTTGCTTCATATTTTTGATGAAATCCCATCCATTCCCAAATATTATCTAAATCAATAACATAATCATTTGTGGGATGATAATTCAAATAACAATAAAAAGAAGAAACAAATAATTTTTGCTGTGTTTCTGTAAAATTTTGTTGTATTTTTGCAATTAATTTATTATTATATTCTTGAGAAAGTCTCGTAATTGGATTATTTTCAATCAAGTTTACAATATTCAATGATGTGTTCATTAT
>RFNU01000194.1 GCA_009927065.1 bacterium
CTTACGAACAAGAAATTAAAGACCTAACAGTAACACGTTCTCTGCGTTTTCTGTGTAATGGTTTCAAATCAGAGTTTGCTTCATTTGCTTATGCTGATAGTAGAATGACCGAACTTCTACACGAACTTGCAAGTGAGTTCGTTGATGCTAACATTCCTGTGGTTGATGAAGACAATCAGGTAGAACTTGCACTGATGCTATTAGAATCTCTGACTGAGAACATCAGGTAACATCACTGGTAACTTTGGAAGGAACAAGGTGTCAGTAGGTTCTTCACTCAATGATTTGGGTGGGAATGGTAACATTGGCATCACACAACAAGAATACTTAAATCGTTTACATTATGCTTTTGATAACACCACAGACACTCAACTTCGTCAGTTTCTTTATCAGGAAATCCGTAAAATCCACATTCAAAGAGGAACTTGGTAAAAATGTTTGATTCTATTTTTGTTGATGGATCTCTTCAAGATTATATCAATAAAAATGTGCAAGATCCCTGGATTGGAACATCCTTTCAAGATTACGTTTTTATGTCTCCCAAGCAAAAAGGTGAGTTTGGTGAACGTTTTGTGTCCAAATACTTTGAAGAAAAGTGTAGTGAAGTTAAAAGAGCAAAAACTTCCACTGCTGGACACGATAGGTTGATTGATGGTATAATGACAGAGATCAAGTTTTCTCTTGCAACTCGGGACAAAAAAGGTGGTGTGAAAGAAAATCAGTTTATCATCAATCACGTCTCAAAAGATAAAGATTGGGAACGTCTTGTGTTTTTTGGAATCAATCCAACTGAAGAAGAGTGCCGTTTCTTTTGGTTCACCAAAGATGATTTTATTCAACATCTTAAAAGTGATGAATGTGTGTTTGCTCCTCAACAAGGTGGCAAATCTATTGGGAATGATGATTATATCTGCACAAAAATCGATAAATTAAAGAGTATGTCGTTCGTAAAGTCTCTGGATCAATGGTAAATCTTCATCTAGGTGATTGTTTAGATATTCTACCAATACTTGCAGATAATTTTGTTGATATGGTGTTGGTAGATTTGCCATACGGAACAACTGCCTGTAAATGGGATTCTATTATTCCTCTGGACAAATTGTGGGAGCAATATAATAGAATCTGCAAGGAAGATGGGGCAATGGTGTTCACTGCGGCACAACCATTTACAACCATACTCGCAGCATCTAATCTTGAGAACTTCCGTTATGAATGGATCTGGGAAAAACCGCAAGGAACTAATCCTATGAACGCAAAAGTGATGCCTCTCAAATCACACGAAAACATTTTAGTTTTTTATCGCAAGAAACCCACATATAATCCGCAAATGTGGTATTCAACTCCTTACAGTGGGTTCTCATCAGATACCAGTAAGATTGGTGAGGTTTATGGTAATGCAAAGAGCAAACATCGAGATAATCCAGATGGATCAAGATATCCTAAAACAGTGTTGCGATTCAAACAAGAAAAGGGATTGCACCCTACACAAAAACCAGTAGATTTGATGGAGTATTTAATCAAAACTTATACCAATGAAGGTGATACTGTACTTGATAATACGATGGGTTCGGGAACAACTGGTGTTGCTTGTGTGAATACAAATAGAAACTTCATTGGCATTGAAAGTGATGAGAAATACTATCAAATTACTAAAGATCGTATAAACAAACCACTAATGCTTGCTATGATGTGACAGTTAAGAAACTGGCACACTGAATCTCCACTGGCACCAATTTCCTGTATTCTTAAAGAGTCAAA
>RFNU01000112.1 GCA_009927065.1 bacterium
TGGTAATGCTTCTAGTGCAACTTATGCATCAATAGCAGGTGTTTCCACAGTATCAGAAAACCTTACTGGATCTCCAAACATCACAGTTTCTTCTGTAAATTCTTTTGGTATAGTTACTGCAACTTCTTTTAGTGGTTCTGGAACAAATCTAACTGGTATTGTAACTTCTATAATTGCAGGTTCTAATATTACAATATCTGGATCAACGGGACAAGTTACAATTAATTCTAGTGCTTCTGGTGGTTCGGGTGAACCTATTGACATTCTAGAAGTCATGTTGTTTGCATAAATACTCAAAAAGAATAGAAATAAATGGCACTTTCAAAAGCAGGATTGGGAACAGTTACCAGAGTTGGGGCTGCAACTACGGGAACCGTTTATACTGTAGGATCCGCAAAAACTACATATATTCGTTCAATAATTGTACATTGTATTGACACAATCAATCCAAGTACAGTAAAAATTCATATTGTTCCAAACTCTGGAGGTTCTGCAGGAACTGCAAGTTCTATGAATCAACTTGCACAAATTTCGGTACAACCAGCAGATACTTATTTCTTTGAACTTGCTTATCCTATCACATTACCAAATAGTAACGATACTGTTCAAATCTATAATGGAAATAGTACAGAAGGTATTAACATATTAATTCTCGGAGATAAGGAGGCTTGATAAATGGCTGGTAAAAGTCTTAATTCTCTCGGAAGTAAAAATTGGGCTCCGGGATCACCATCAACAAGATATAATGTAAGTGGAAAAGGTAGAGAATATTATACTTTTGAAAATGCTCCCGGTATTGCTGCTTATGCAACTGGCGGAAAAATCGTTGATGGAAATGACGGATATATTTACCATATATTTACTGGTGATGGAATTTTTCAAGTAAATAGACCTCCAGCAGCAATTGATAGTGTTGATTATTTGATTGTTGCTGGAGGAGGAGGCACAGCGAGCTTTGCTCCCTCCGGAGGTGGAGGAGGTGGTGGTGGATTCATATTTGGAAACGTTTCAGTCACAAATGTACCTGGAGCATATCCAATCGCTGTTGGTGCTGGAGGACCCGATTCTCCAAATCCTGTTAGCGCATCTCCAAGAAATGGAAGTCCTTCAAGTGCTTTTGGAATAATTTCAACAGGTGGTGGCGGTGGTGCCACTTTAGGACCACCAGCTCCTCTTGCTATTGGCGCTCCAGGTGGATCAGGCGGCGGCGGTGGAAATGGCGTTGGTGGTTCTGGAAATACACCTCCTACAATACCAAGACAAGGATATAGTGGAGGAGGAGCTTCACCAACATTAGTGGCCGGTGGCGGTGGTGGCGCAGGCGGATCGGGTAATTCTGGTCCTGCAGGGCTAGGTGGAGTTGGTAGAATTGCTCCAGAATTCCCTTCCGATATTGTTAAAAAGGCAATACCATCACCAGTTCAACCATCTTGGCAACCATTAATTAGTACCGTTGGATATTCTGCCGGTGGAAGTGGGCAATCCGGCGCCACGCCACCTGGTGCAAGGACTACACCAGCAAACAGCGGATATGGTGGAAATCCAGGCGGTACATCTGGAGGTTCTGGAATTGTTTGTATAAGATATAAAAAAACTGCAGCATATCAAAGAGCAACTGGCGGAACAATAGAACCAAGCACTCATCCAGAACATCCAGGTGTATGGAGACATATTTTTACTTCTCCTGATAATTTTACTATTACTGACCCAACACTTCAGTGGATAGACTATTTTGCTGTCGGTGGTGGAGGCGGCGGTGGATCATCGCCTGGTGTTGTTTTTTCTACACCTCAATTCTTTGGTCAGGGTGGATATTCCACTGGAGGCGGTGGAGGAGCAGGGGGATTTGTTTCTTCACTCTACACTTCACCAACAACGCCACAACCGTCCGGAATTACTACTGGAACATCATATCCTTGGAATCCTGGATATGCAATACATACTGGAAGACAGATGCCAATTGGTGTCGGAACTCATCCTATAACAGTTGGTGCTGGCGGAACTTCAAATACTTCTGGAACTAATAGTATAATAGGAAATCCTGGACCATCCCAAATCATCGCATATGGCGGTGGAGCAGGGGGGAGGGCCGTGAGTGGACAAAATGGAGGAAGTGGCGGAGGTGCTGGTAAACTGTGGGCTACATCAGTTGGAACTGCTGGAGCAGCCTCTCCATCTCCATTAACACAAGGAAATCCGGGTGGTGAGGCCCTTGGATATAATAACTACAATACCAATGGTTCTGGTGGCGGCGGCGCCGGTGGAGTAGGTGGTAATAGTGGTGGCCCAGTTGTTCCAACATCGTTGGGAAATGGAGGTGTTGGATGGATTTCTTTGATTTCTCCTTCTTCTTACGGAACTCCTGGACCATCTGCCGGATATAGATATTTTGCTGGAGGCGGCGGTGGTGGTGGCGGATCAATTCCATTTCCACCTGGAGCAACACCACCAAATACTCCATTGCCAGGTGGAACTGGTGGATATGGAGGTGGTGGTGCTGGTGGAAACTCAGGAAATCCAGGAAGTCCAGGAACTAATGGGACCACGAATACTGGAGGCGGTGGCGGCGGTGGTGGTGGAAATTCACCCAATCCTACTAATGGAGGTACTGGAGGTCCAGGAATAGTTATTATTCAATATTCAGAATAAAGAGGTAAAATTATATGGCACACTTTGCACAAATTGATTATGAAAATAAAGTTTTACGTGTCTCTGTAGTAAGAAATGAGGATATTCTTGATCCAAATGGAAATGAAAGTGAACAATTTGGAATAGAAATTCTTAAGTCAATTCACGGCAGAGAAACAAGATGGATTCAAACTTCATATAATAATAAATTTAGATTTCGTTACGCGGGAATAGGAATGATTTATAATGTAGAACACGACGTATTTCTACAAAATAAGCCTTACCCATCTTGGATTTTAAATACCGAAACCTATGAATGGGATTCACCAATACCTAAACCAGATCTCACTGAAGAACAAAAAAATAATGAAAGTTATTATGAATGGAATGAAGAAAACCAAGAATGGGAATTAAAAACTATAACTTGATTTTTTTATAAGATAGATATATAATAAA
>RFNU01000110.1 GCA_009927065.1 bacterium
TTGGCACAATGATGCAGGCCTTGCTTGCCAATATAAACCAATATCTATCGGCAATCATCATGAAGGACGAGCACAAGATTATTTGAATGAAAATCTAGAACTTGTAAGAAAACTTTCATTTGTAGTTCAACTTTCAGCCCCAGATGATTACGAAGGAGGAAATCTTCAACTTCTTGCAGAAGATGGAAAGTCATATTTTGCTCCAAGAAAAAGAGGAACGATAATTATTTTTGATTCAAGAACTCAACATCGTGTTCTTAAAGTTACGAAAGGAACTCGTAAGAGTTTAGTTGGTTGGGTAGTTGGTCCTAGGTGGAAGTGATATGACAGAACAAATGACGGAAGAACAACTTTTGTTCCAAGAAAGAATTAATACAGGAACCGCTTGGACTCACAACGAACAGTTTGAACAAAATGGTTATCTAGTAGTAAAAGACCTATGGGATCCAAAAGAACTTTATCGACCTGTTCCGGAAAAAAGAGGTCAAATTAACTATTGGGGGAAAAAACTAGATCAATTTACGTTTACTGAAATAGAACAACAAGTAGAAGGATCTCTTGCATGTTATTGGCATCCCCAATATCGTTCAATACATTCCCAGATTCGTTTAAAGTTAGAAAAAATTATTAAGAGAAAACTCTATAATACCTATTATTACGATCGTTTTTATTTTGCAGGACAATCATTAACACCTCATGCAGATCGTGATGCTTGTGAAATTTCAGTGACCGTTCACATAAGTACAAACCTTGATCAATCTTGGCCTATCTGGATTAAAACCCCAGACACATATGAGGATGACAAAAAAACTATTATTTTAAAAAGAGGTGAAAATCGTTCGGTAATTTTGTCTGAAGGTGATGGAATGATTTATAAAGGTTGTGAGAGGCCCCATTGGAGAAATTCAATGCCTATAGAGATTAGTGGAATAAAAGAAAAAAAAGAACTTTATTATCACCAAATATTCTTTCATTATGTTCTCGCTGATGGCGAAAGAGCTCATTGCGCTTTTGATGCTGCCAAGTAATTTTTAAATAAAAAATATTAAAAACTTAATGAGTTAAGATAAGAATTACATTTTTGGTTTCTTTTTAATAACATTCCATATTCTTTGAAACTCAGGGAATGTTTCCATAACACTTTCATTTCTTATTTTATCAAATCTTCTCATCGAATCTAAAAACTGAGGAATCAAATGTTGTTCTTGATATAAATCAATATATTTAATTAAACTTTCATAAAAAATTATGGCTTTCTTAGATCTATTTGGGATTAAAAAAGTATCTATATGATTTCTTATATTTTCTTTTGCAGCCTCTTTTGTTTTCTTATCCAAAATCCAGACTGACATTTCTCTTGGAGTTTGCAAAAAGTTCAAAAAAATAAAATCAACATCTTTCATTAATCCACTATTATAAAGATATTGATGTAAATTAACCACATCAAAAGTCACTAAAATAACTCTGTGGGTTTTGAAAATATATAATATCTAAAAACATAGAGCCACTTT
>RFNU01000013.1 GCA_009927065.1 bacterium
TTAATAGGGTCCACACCTAGATGAATCACTTGCTTTAGCTATAAAATGTTCAATGCTTTTAATGGCATCTAATTTAAGTAATACTTCAGCTAACGCTTGAATAATAATAGGATGTTCTCCGCGAGAAGAGAAAGCTAGTCCATTACGTAAAGCTGCAATAGCTTCGTTAACAGAATCATCTACTTGTTTGGTAAGTGCCATAGGGTTGCCTTAGTTTGGCTGGATAGGTTGTCTTGTGATATGTTAGCAGGTTTTGGTTACTGTCCATATCAAATCATCATATCTACCCTTGGTTCGGCGTACGTCAAATGTCTGTACAGAATTATGGTATTCAGCAGGAAGCTTTTTGGTTAAGATATCAAGATGGTTACTGTCTTGAATGTCTTCAATTATTAAAATACCATTAAGATTTAATAGGGGAAAATAATTATCTACAACAAAACTTTGACTATGTAAGGAGTGGGGACCATCATCAATAATAATATCAAAACCTTTGGGTACTTCTTTTTTAAATTGCTGTACCAAACTATTATCATATGCATTAGTACAAAAAAACTGATATCGATTTTTATCCATGCTGTGCCAGATTTTATTGGGGGCAATATCTGCAATATCAACTAGGTATAGAAAAAAGTTAGGCAGGTAGTCATGCCACAATAAAGAAGATCCCCATGTTGAACACCTATTTCTAATAAGGTTCCAGGGAATTACGGTATTTTTTTAGAATGTGGTCATAGATTCCTGTGTAGTTATGTAGGCTATTTTTATCTGTTCCACCTGGATATTCAAAGCCATTTATGTTGTGTTTATCTAAAATTTCTACAATGTCATCTGCTGGATTGCACCAGGAAAGAGCAGATAGTTTTGGTTTGGTTTGAGTTGTTGTCATCTTGGGAAGCTCAGTATCTGTAAGATAGTTCTTACTATAGTTGGTTTTAGGGTAAGGTTGCGTATAGTGTTGAGCATTATTTAATTTATTTAATCCTGTTTCCCATAGATTTTTAACTGTTGGATTATTATTGCCAATCCAGAACTCTCGAAAA
>RFNU01000128.1 GCA_009927065.1 bacterium
GGTCACCTCATGACATGTCTTGATAATTTCGTTAAAAAATTGATTAAAGTTAGACGCCAGCTATTGAATTTTCTTTTGCGTAGAGGTACTATCTAGCAAACATGCCGAGGTGGCGGAATAGGCAGACGCGCCGGACTCAAAATCCGGTTCTCTTAGAGAGTGCGAGTTCGACCCTCGCCCTCGGCACAATTCATCAAGCATTTTAGCAGCTCTTCTTTTTACTCCCAGACTTAACCCTTGACTGACACAATACTCAAGCGATGTTGTTATAAACTCTAAATCTATCCCTGCTTTACTTTCGCCCATGAGTCTTAGTTTTCTCGCAATTTGAAACAACACAAGATATTGTGCAATTTTATTGTTATCTGGTATTTTTATTTGAGAAGACAAAGCACTATAGCTATATTCATCAAGACTTTTTTGCTGAAATAAAATTTCAACCTGGGCAATCAGTGATTCTACTAATACAGGATCACTAATTTTTTTCTGCACTTTTACCATGGCCTCATATTCTATGCGGGCAAAGATGTTTGTTTGCAAAATGGGTCTTAATGGCTTGAAAAATCTAGGGGCTTTAATATCTAATAAAGCACTCAGTTCTATCATCCTTTCTACGAGAACAGGACTTTGATAAAACGACAATTTTTTCTGAGTATTGTCATGCAGTTGGCGTGATAAAGAAGAAGAATGTTCTTTAGGTAAGTAATCCAGCAGTCTCAGAAGAAGTGGTCCTAAAACTAACATATTAACATCGAGTTGATAAATGTAAGTGAACCACTCATTTTTTAATGCGATTAAAATTTCTGGCTTTAAACGAGAGAGCAGATGATCAAGTGTTGTTGACTTCAATTGAGACAAAAACGAAAGTAATATCTTGCCTTTTTCATGATGGATGAGTTGATGTATACAGTCATTAGGATTTAAACAGAGTGACTTGAGAGAAACGCAAGAGTCGCTGATTGCATCCAACTCTAATAGTGCCTGACATAGAAGTGATAATTCTAAATTCTGAGATTTTATATGTTGTGTAATATGTTGAGACAAGATCTTTTTGTCTTGTTGTAACATATCACTTTCGTAGAGAGAAAAGAAAGACTGATCGAGGAGACAAAGAATATCCAATTCCGTCTCAATTTGATTAATGATTGAACTTAAACGCGCTATTTTTTCTAAACCAATAATATCTGCTCTTCTGTCTTCCATATTCAAACCAGCGAATATTTGTAACAGTAGTGGTTGCTTTTCTAAAAACTCAATAGGAGCTCGACAGGCCATCCCTTTTAAAAAATCCATCAACCAGCTGCAAAGAGCTTGTTGCATAGCCTGAGATTGCGTTAAAAACAACCCTACAAACGTAGATAGAAATTTTTTATCTAATGCATCATTTGCTTTCATAGCAATTAACGCGAAAAATAATTTATCTCTTGTGGAATACTCTTGCTTTTCTTTCAAGCTGAGTTCTATTGCAATTTGTTCGAGTAAAAAATCTTTATTTGTTGAAAAAGTTGTTTCTTCAAACGATTTATAAAGCTCTGGCAGTAAAGAAGTTTTTTTAAAGAGCAGGAGTTTTGCTTCACTGTAGATCATAGTCAGTCTAGATAAGTAATTAAAAAAAACAGGCGAGCATTCTGTTGTGATCAGATGATGATACATCTTACGTAGCAGCGGCTCTATGATTGTCATTTCGTTAGCCGTTTTTTTAAAATCAAGAATGACTTTTTCTAATAAATATTGAGTCATAGAAAAACTGAGCGATGTTATACTACAAAGTTGGTTCCATTGTTCGACATCTAAATTCAAAGACTCTATCGCAGCATCAAATTCTTTGATATCAGATTGTTGATGAGTTGCTATATATGTTTCTAAAAATAATAATTTATTTTCGATTGAAAATCGATCGTAGAATTTTTGAAAATCTTCGTCAAAATGAAGTGAAGAACTTTTTCCTAAGAGCTGGACAAAATGATTGGTGCGTTGAGAATGATGATCAAGGCTTAAATTTAAATACGATCGTTCAATAATCATACGCTCAATCAGCTCATCTGTTAAACCTAACTCAATTGATTGAAAAGAATGATTGTTATCCAATAAGAACTGTAGCTTTAAATATAAACCCAAACTCTCAGGAGTCTTAAGCGTTTTTGCTAATAACGGATACTGAGTATCTGTTATTATAATATCATCAAGTCTTATAACATCTTGTTCTACGGACTCTTTTATTAATAAATCATAAAAATTCAGTGCACTCTCATTTAATGTCTGGAGCATGAGTGGATAATTTTTATAGCACACTTGCTGATCTTCTTTATGAATCAAAATATGTTGAATGAAAATATCCTGTTCATGAACTGACTTTTCGCAAAGGATGGCACATAAATCTAACGTGCGTCGTATCTCAGCTGGATGGTTTTGTAAGACATCTAAGGTTGGTTTGTATTCTCGTAATAATGATTTTAGAAAAGCATCTTTTTTTAAAACAGCCCACGGTAAGGTTGTTCCTAAAAGATTAACGCTCTCTATCGATGCGTAGTGCTGAATGAACTGCAGTGTAGATTGTGTGAGCCATTGAAGCTGTTGGGCTTGTAGCAGTTGTATTTTATGACAAGGTTGCGCAGTTTTTTTATCATGAAAAAGTTGCTTCAACCAATAAAGTAATTTTTCCCACCATGAAGGATTCTGTATCGATAATAAAAGCTCTTTTTGACTTTCTAAGGCAGCATAAAGATTTGATTGCTTGATAATACGCTCTTCCGTTCTTTCTATCTTTTGAAATAAAAGAGATTGCTTTTCAAAAGCATTGAGTTGTCCTGCAAGTAAATCTAATCGTTTTTCATAAGGAAGATAAGGATACAGTAAGGTCAATAACTCTTTTGATAAGGGATAATCAAATGTTAAGAGATCGTGTTTGCGGAGCTGTTCGATAAAATCCTTTTTTAATTGGAAGTAAAAACTTGTTGGTCTTAAGCTATATTCCGCATCAATAATAGGTAAGGCAGAAGCAATCATCCAAAGAGGATCGAGATGAGCAAAGTAGCTTTTAATGGCCTGAGCATCATGACTTAAAAGGGTTTCTGCATTTTTTTTAGTTATCCCTATTTTTAATAATTGGGGAGTAAAATCAAAAGGTTGCTTTATAAGTTGCACTTTCTGTATGTTTTTAATAAAATCAAATAAAATTTTGCTTAAATGTAATTCATTATTGAAAGGCTGCAGGCCTAATAAATAGGGATAAAGACTTTCTGGAATGCTTTCGATCAGTTCAATATAAGTTCTTGTTTTATTCATTTTATTTTACACATAGCACTTTTTTTACAACATGATAGTTTTATCGGAGAAATTAATAGTGCAGTTACAAAATAAAAAGACAAATATCCTCTTTGTTGTAGGACCCATGGTTGTGCTTGGCGCATTAGCGATGGATATTTATATTCCTTTTGTCCCTATGTTAAAAGCAGAGTTCCAGACGACCTCATTTAATATTCAAGCCACACTCAATATCTTTATGCTTTTTATGGCCTTTGGACAGTTAATTATTGGACCAATGTCCGATTACTATGGTCGCAAGAAAATGCTCTTGGTTAGTATTTTCACTTATCTGCTAGGATCGTTAGCCTGTTTTTTCACCCAAGACATTTATCTTTTTATTGCAGCTAGAGGCTTACAAGCGATGGGTTCTTGTGGTGGACAAGTCATCGCTTATGCTGTAGTCAAAGATTATGCTGAAGGATCTCAAGCGCAACGTCTTTTTAGTTATTTAATGGGGATCGTTGGAATGGCACCTATTATTGCCCCGCCGCTTGGAACAACACTGGCTCATTATTTTGGATCGTGGCGCGTTATTTTTATCTTTTTAAGCCTTTATGCCCTAGTAGCGATGGTGTATATCTCCATATTTTTTAAAGAGAAAAAAACTGTTACTCAACAACAAGAACTTCCTTCATTAGCAGAAATTCGATATATATTACTCGATCCGACATTTAAACAATGGGCTTTAATTCCAGCGTTATCGTTAACAGGTCTTTTTCTTTTTTTTGCCATGTCACCTCATTATATTCAACATTATATGGGATATAGTCGTTGGGCCTACAGCTTGATTTTCAGCTTTAATGCGATTCTTTACTCCATAGGGTCTTTTTCAGCACCGCGTATTATTCAGCGTTATAGTGCAACGAAAGTCATTCAATTGGGATTGCTTATCATTATGACCGCTACTTGTATCATGATTGCCCAGTCTTATCTTGCTTCTACCTCACTACCCCTCTTTTTAACTTGTATTTATAGCTGTTGTATTGCTTATGCTTTAATGCAAGGTGCTGCTATGGGCTTAGCGTTAGAGTCTTTTAAACATAATTTAGGGCTAGCTTCAGCAATACTCGGCTCAGTACAGTTTTTAACAGCAACGTTGATAGGCACGCTCTTCGTCCATCCTCCTATTGAAAGAAGTGCGATCTTTGCACTTCCAATGTTATTATTAGCGATATTAAGTTACCGGGCTGCTTTTGCAAATCCTTTTTCTAAAAAATCTTATCGTGATGCAGCAGCCTTAACAACTTTTTCATAACATATTACTGAAGGTGGGTCGCAAAAAGAAGCACCCACGAGCAGAGAATGTTACCATGTCCAGAGCTAAGGCGTTATGATTAAAGATGACATAACCTGTTGGTCTGCAGGAGTATCTATAAACTTTAGATAAGGATATGGATTGGATATCGATAACCTGGAGCGATCACTTTAACAAGAGGTCCGATTATAGCTAAGACATCAAGTAGTCATTGACAAAAAGTTGCGTTACAATCATCTTAATTACAATTGATTTAAGTTATGAATTGAATATGCAAAAATTCTTAGTTGTTCTATTAGTCTTATTAGCTGGATGCGTATCAGAACACTCTTTTGTTCAAGAAGAAGCTTACTTTAATCAATCTGACGAGGCGTTAATCGCTCAAGCAAAAAATACTTTGGCTCAAAAAGATTATCGCGGTGCAGTAAAGATTTTAGAGAGCTTTGGTACTTTATATCCATTGAGTCCAAAAAGTTTACTTGCAGAAAAACTTTTAATTGAGATTTATTATAGACAGGCCGAATATCCTATGCTCAAAGCGGCAAGCGATCGATTTATTTATGAACATCCTCAAGATAAAATTGTTGATTATGTCAAGTATTTAAGATTTATAGCCGGGGTAAAACAAGCTAAAGGATATCCTTATGATTGGCTTCCTTATGATTATGCAGCAAGAGATGTTTCTCGATTTAAAGATTCATTTTTAGAAGGCAAATCATTTCTTGCCGATCATCCTCATAGCCAGTATGCACCAGAAGTCGCTCATCAATTACCATTGTTGAAAAATACTATTGCACGCTATTACTGGTTACGTGGCGAAGATCTTTATGCACGTAAACAATATATTGGAGCAATCCAATCATATCAAATCATTCTCGATGATTTTTCAGACACGCCTTACGAGAGTTTAGCACGTGATAAGATCGAGACTTTTGATAGTAAGTTTAAAAAAATCCACTCTATCCATATAAAATAAACTACACTCATAGATAAATAAGAATAATTTTTAGCTATTAAAAAATACTTTTTATTATTGATAACCACCCTGACAGTGAGTAAGGGTGGCTTTTGATTATATTTTTTACAAAAATCAGAAGGTAACAATATTATCTTATGTTAACAACAGAGAGCATTATTATTCAGGGTAAAATCATTGATAGCGATGCTTTTAGACCTTCTGATTGGGCTGAAAGATTAGCAGGAAGATTATGTACTTTTATTAACAGACGTATTTTTTACTCTCCAATGCTTAAACCTGGAGTTTATGAAAATTATCGATGTGTTTTTATTGATCCTCAGTTACTTGTCAAAGAGCCAGCATTATTTTGGGAAGTGATTAATTTTGCTCAAACCAATAGACTGACTATTATTAATAATACAACAATAGTGTTAGATGAGATTACTTATCAAT
>RFNU01000152.1 GCA_009927065.1 bacterium
TGTGAGCAGGAATTAAAGCCTGCCGCAGAAAAGTAGATCGTACAATAATTTGGAGCCAGTTAGTAAAATTAATGACCAGCCTTCTTCATATAAAAAATGACTGGTCTGATGCGTATGTTGCTTAAGAGTTTGGATAGATCCAGCTCCATACAACATTCAAGAAAGTACGATCACTCAGATTGCTGCTCTTTGAATCATTATCGTTGAGTTCAGCATTAAAATCCGGTTTTGGTGGTAATGGACGCGGTTCTTTAATGGGGCGAGGTTTAGAAATACGCACTGCTTTGCCTCCACAAACTTTATGTTTTTGGGCCGGATGAATAATATGTAACATAAAAATTTCCTGTTCAGTTCAAGTTAATTGAGATGCAAATCTTATCCAAAACAGTGGAGGCAAACAATAAACATTTAGTTATCTTTGATCTTGAAGAAATCTTATTATTAAATATCAACACATTATGAGTATAATATTTAATCTCAATTCATTAATACATGTTTTTATCATAAAAAGTATTCTCGTACTTTTTATGATTCATGATTATTCTATGATTAAAAAATGACGTTTTTTACCAACAGAAAGCACGAGTCCAGAACCTAATTGCGCGCGCTCAATAAGCTTAAATTCATCTGTTACAGACTCATGATTCAGCTTAACGGCTCCTTGACGAATTAATGTCTTAGCGTTTCCTTTTGAGGGTGCTAATTGTTCTTGCACAAGAAAATCAGCAAGCAAACATTGTTCTGATATCAAAGATAACTTAGGCAGCATTGCTGGATCAAAATCCTCTCCTTTAGCAAAAATAGCTTGTGCTTGAGCATAACAAACTTTTTGAGCATGCGATCCCCTGCACATCGTTGTTTGTTCATTTGCTAAAAGAACCTTCGCTTGATTTAATGCATCTTCAGAAGAATCATTGATGACGTCAGCAATAGTTTCCAACGATAAATCGGTAAAAAGTTTTAAAAAACGCTCGACATCTCTATCATCACAATTTCTCCAAAACTGCCAATAATCATAGTCACTTAGACGCTCATTATTCAACCAAACAGCACCTTGTTCTGTTTTACCCATCTTAGCCCCAGAAGCCGTTGTTAATAACGGTGTTGTCATCACAAAAGCTGAGGGCAATCCCATTTTGCGCGCAAGCTCCAAGCCTGAGATCATATTGCCCCACTGATCACTGCCACCGAACTGAAACCGACACTGATGTGTTCGTATCAAATGAACAAAGTCATATCCTTGTAAAATCATATAATTGAATTCAAGAAATGTTAAAGGTTGCTCACGCTCTAAACGACGCTGTACTGTTTCAAAAGTTAACATACGATTGACTGTCACTAAAGATCCAACATCACGCAAAATATCCAGATATGAAACATCTTTCCACCAATCATAATTATCAACGATGATGGCTCCATGATCAGGGTCGTTAAAATCTATAAATTTCTCAAATATTGTTTTCAAAGACTCTTTATTGATTTTAATTTGTTCAGGGGTTAACAGTTGGCGCGACTGATCTTTACCAGTAGGATCACCAATCAGTGTGGTAGCACCACCCAATAAAATAATAGGGCGATGGCCTGCTTGCTGCCAACGACGCATCAACATAATGGGCATCAAACTTCCCACATGTAAAGAATCAGCCGTGCAATCAAATCCAACATAAGCAAATTGTGGCCCAGTGCTCATTAACTCCTGCATACCGGCAGAGTCGCTCTCTTGATAAATAAACCCTCTAAGCTTTAACTCTTCCAATAAATTTAGATTATTCATCATCACGTTGCTCCTGTACATTACGAATATGCGCCACAAGTTCTTTAATAGGCAAACGTATTTGGGCTAATGAGTCTCTATCGCGCAACGTGACTGTCTCCCATAAGTCAGGGTTGCCATCTTGACCAATGGTGTCAAAATCAACAGTGATACAATAAGGCGTGCCTATTTCATCATGACGACGATAAGATTTACCTACTGAGCCTGTATTTTCTAGCACGATCCATCCTAGCTGCGATTTTTTTAGCATTTTAACAATACGCTGAGCCACTTCAACCATGTGTGTATTGTTCTTTGCAAGAGGTAAAACAGCGACTTTAATCGGTGCTAAATGAAACGGTAATTTTAAAACGATACGTGTTTGACCTTCGCCCAGTATTTCTTGCGTGTAAGCTTGATGTAGAACTGCAAGAACACCTCGCTCAACGCCAGCTGAAGGCTCAATAACATAGGGAACAATCCAAGAATTATCATCGCCTTTGACAGCTAAACGCGTCACAGAGTGTTTGTTTTCTTGAACTTTTGCCGTTAAAGAAAGTTCATTTTGTTCTTTAGAATGACTCCCTAAATCAAAATCAGTACGATTAGCAATCCCTTCTAACTCTTCACAACCATGCGGGAACTCATAAAGCAAATCAACCGTGGCTTTTGCATAATGTGACAAATCTTCTGCTGGCTGATTAAACTTCTTCAATTTAATAGGATCAAGACCTTGCTTAACCCACCATTGATAGCGTTGCTCAACCCAATAGCTGTGCCATTGATCATCACTGCCTGGCTGAACAAAAAACTCCAGCTCCATTTGCTCAAATTCACGCACTCTGAAAATAAAGTTTCTTGGCGTAATTTCATTACGATAAGATTTACCTATTTGAGCAATACCAAACGGAATCTTAACATTCATCGAATCAACGACATGTTTGAAATTTACAAAAATACCTTGTGCTGTCTCTGGACGTAAATAAGCCAAAGCAGAAGGGTCGTCAATAGGTCCTAATGTTGTTTTCATCATAAGGTTAAAAGGTCGTGGTTCAGTGAGCGTAGCACTGCCACATTGTGGACACTGCGGCTTTTCAAGATGATCAGCTCGAAAGCGGCCTTTACATGTTTTACAATCGACTAAAGGATCGCTAAATGTATCCAAATGTCCCGAATATTGAAAAACATCTGGATGCATAATCGTTGAGCTATCTAATCCAACAATATCATCGCGCAGATAGACCATGTGTTGCCACCAAGCTCTCTTAAGATTGTTTTTTAATTCAATGCCCATAGGGCCAAAATCAAAAAATCCTTTCAATCCACCATAGATTGCACTTGAAGGATAGATAAACCCTCTACGCTTACATAAAGCGACTAACTCATCCATTGTTGGTGCTGGCACAATTAACCTTTTTTTATGAATACTTTGCCAAATATTATCAGTGTTATGATGGCGTATTCAAGCTATTTTTTTACATTTAGATTTTTTGTAGCCGAATGGAGAATGACGCTAGTTTCGTTAAAAAAAGTTAACTTTTAAATTAAAAAATCATTGATGATAAGCAAAAAAGATCATCATCAATGATAAAAATAAATTGATATTTTTTAATGACGATTATTTTTTTCTAATAAAAGAGTTTGTTGTCTAACACGCCCCAGCACATAAAGAATCACCGCTAAAGGCATCAAGGAAATAACGTAACTCAAAGGACTAGTTATTGCATCACTATAAGTAATTCCAAAAAAGTATTTTTGAAAAACACTGTAATAACCGCCACTGGCAACACAAAGAATAATAAATAAATTTGATCCTAATTGTATTTTCATCATAACACGCAAGAATTCAGAACATAATATTCTGGGTGATAGCCTCAGGTTGCCCTGCCCTTTTTCTTGCATCCTCCTTTTTAAATCGCTATCTTTCGTTAATATCATAGTCACATTTACTGTTTGCAGTTCATATGGCTATTTATTGAAATTTAAAGTTTCAATGATTTTACCTTGCTTTTAAAAGCATCTCTTACGAGAGAGCTTCAAAAAAATCTCTACTCAATAAAATAGATTTTTTGTTTAAATTATCATGTTTCTTTTAAATTTTCTTCATGTTTAAAGACTGTGAAATATCTTCACCAAATAATATAGTCTTAATATCATGATGCACTACTGGCTGAATTAGTGCATTGACCAGCGGTCCGATAATCGGAGAGAAAATTGAAGATACTCCAGTAATAGCGCCTAAAAAAGCCCCTGTTGCTGCATGCCCTGCGCCATCTTTTAACGTGCAAGTCTCTTCTTGCTTGCAGTCTTTATAGTAAGCTGATCCTGAGGCTATTGCGCCTGCACCAGAACCAACTAAAATGGTTTGCAAAAAACCACCAGTGACTTGCATCAAGGCTTTATTTTTCTTTAAAATGTGCATAAAAATCTGGTTATTAAACATTAGAACACTATATATAACGAATAATCGAAATAAATTAAATAAATAAAAAGTAAAAAATTAAATACGCTTAGCATGTTTAAAAGAAGCTATTAACAACATCTTTCTCTTGCAAGCAGTCTTTATGTTTGCAACTCAATTCAATCAACTTGCAAACATAAGCGTAAGGTACACCCTAGGCAATCATTGTC
>RFNU01000161.1 GCA_009927065.1 bacterium
AGATAATACCAGAACTTATAGATCCTCTCCAATCCAGATACCAGGTACCCAATGGAATGATATAGCAGGTGGTAGTGCTTATTCCTTAGCTCGTAAATCCGATGGTACCTTATGGGCATGGGGTTATAATTCTTTAGGCCAACTAGGAGACAATACCACAACTGCTAGATCCTCTCCAGTCCAGGTACCAGGTACTCAATGGAATGATATAGCAACTGGTTATGCCCATTCCTTAGCTCGTAAATCCGATGGTACCTTATGGGCATGGGGTTTTAATTCTTTAGGCCAACTAGGAGACAATACCACAACTTGTAGATCCTCTCCAATCCAGGTACCAGGTACTTCCTGGAATGATATAGCAAATGGTTTTTTTCATTCCTTAGCTCGTAAATCCGATGGTACCTTATGGGTATGGGGTAATAATCCTTATGGCGCACTAGGAGACAATACCACAACTTATAGATCCTCTCCAGTCCAGATACCAGGTACTCAATGGAATGATATAGTAGGTGGTTTTTATCATTCCTTAGCTCGTAAATCCGATGGTACTTTATGGTCATGGGGTGGTAATGGTAGTGGTCAACTAGGAGACAATACTATAACTTGTAGATCCTCTCCAGTCCAGATACCAGGTACCCAATGGAATGATATAGCAAGTGGCCGTTGTCATTCCTTAGCCCGTAAATCCGATGGCACCTTATGGGTATGGGGTTATGATTTTTATGGCCAACTAGGAGACAATATCACAACTTGTAGTTCCTCTCCAGTCCAGATACCAGGTACCCAATGGAATGATATAGAAGGTGGTGATGGTCATTCCTTAGCCCGTAAATCCAATGGCACCTTATGGGCATGGGGTTATAATGTTTATGGCCAACTAGGAGACAATACCACAACTCCAAGTTCCTCTCCAATCCAGATACCAGGTACCCAATGGAATGATATAGCAGGTGGTTTTTTTCATTCCTTAGCTCGTAAATCCGATGGTACTTTATGGGCATGGGGTTATAATCCTTATGGCGCACTAGGAGACAATACCGCAACTAGTAGATCCTCTCCAATCCAGGTACCAGGTACCCAATGGAATGATATAGCAGGTATTGGTCAGCATTCCTTAGCTCGTAAATCTGATGGTACTTTATGGGCATGGGGTTATAATTATTTTGGCCAACTAGGAAACAATACCAGAACTTATAGATCCTCTCCAATCCAGGTACCAGGTACCCAATGGAATGATATAGTAGGTGGCCGTCATCATTCCTTAGCTCGTAAATCCGATGGTACCTTATGGTCATGGGGTTATAATCCTCAAGGCCAACTAGGAGACAATACCGCAACTAATAGATCCTCTCCAATCCAGGTACCAGGTACCCAATGGAATGGTATAGCAAGTGGTTATCATCATCCCTTAGCTCGTAAGGCGTAAGGCAGTTTAGCTATCAAATACAATAATACTGTTTAACTTAACTTTTTTATAAATTATGCTTTTATTTGATTATGTTACGGTGATGCCAAACTGCTTAAATGATTCTTTAATTGATATGTATTTGTCATTAAAAGAACAAGAAGTTTCTCCGGCACTTACCGGTTATTCCGATAACCAAAAAACAAACCTTGAGTATCGTAAAACAAATTGGATTCCTATACCTTATGACCTTTTACAACAAACTCAGGCCTCCATTACTTCTTTTTATAATGGTATGCTTCTTGACAAATATAAGCAACCAATTAAATTCATTGAACCCACACAATTACTCCATTACCCCGTTGGTGGTGAATATAAAGAACACAATGATTCTGAAGATTTTGTCCACGGAAAACTGACAAGAGTTTGCGAAAGAGACTTGTCGATTTTAGCCTACCTAAATGATGACTATGAAGGTGGTGAACTTGAACTAAATAATTTTAATGTGACATTTAAACCAAAGGCTGGAACTGTGATTTGCTTTCCCTCCTACATTGAATTCACGCACCGAGTTTATCCGGTGACCAAAGGTAACAGATATACACTTGCAACATGGATATGCACCTATGAACGAATCTACTCCAGACCATACTTATGACAAAGAAGGTTTTCTAATACTTCGAAAATTTATACCACATTTTTTCGCTGACTACCTTAAAATCTATTTCGACACATTAAAAACAAACGATAAATTACAAAAAGGTGATGCACAAGTTGGTAATTCTTTGTGTACCTATGGTGACCCAGCCTTTGATACTTTTATGCTCATGTCGGCACCTTTGATTTCTGGTGCCGTAGGAAAGCAATTATTTCCAACTTATACTTACGCACGAATTTATTACAAAGGCTCCGAATTACTTCCACATATTGATCGAGATGAGTGTGAACATTCGGTATCGGTATTTCTTGGTGGTGAATATGATACGCTATGGCCAATTTGGATGCTAAATAAAGAAGTACACAAGCAACCTCAAATGTGTGCGCTTTATTCTGGTGATGCCGTAGTTTATCAGGGAAACAAAGTACACCATTGGCGTGATGGTTTCGAGGGCACCTCACACTATCAATTGTTTATGCACTTTGTTGAAGCCGATGGCAAACACAAGGATAAAATTTACGACACTCGCCCCTTTATAGGATTACCAAGTGACACAAAAAAAGATTATGGACTTTCAAGCGATCAACGACCAAGCGAAGAACCTGTTTGACCAAAAACAATTTTCTGAAGCTCTTCAATTACTTGATCGTCCCGACCTACCAAAAGAACTCATACCAAATTTAGCCAAGTGCTATTATTACACTTCAAGGGCTCCCGAGGCTCTTGAATTGTTATTGCCACTGAAGAAAGATTCGAACCTTTGGATTGATACGGCTCTTTATTACAATGCCATAGGAAACCATGATAAGGCTCTTGAAATTTATGAGACATTAAATAAAGAAGATTCAAAAGTTGCTTTTAATATAGCCTGGCATTACCTAAGAAACAATGAATTTTCAAAAGGGTTTAAACTCATACAAAAAGGGTCTGAAGTAAGATCCTGGGGTCACGAATACCTCCACCTTGAAAATGGCATCGTTCATCCCGAGAACCGATGGAGTGGCCAACAAACCAATCATTTAGTTCTTTTACTTGAAGGTGGTCTGGGCGATGAATTTATTTTTTTACGATGGGCCAATTACCTTAAAACAAAATGTAATAAGTTAACTATTCTTTGTAACCCATCCCTTCTTCGTTTACTGACCAATGCTGGGTATGATGTAATGCCAAGTAGCGCACTGAAAGAATTGGACTACGATCATTATGCACCAAGTATGGCCTTACCCGATATTCTTGGTTTAAACTCACCACAAGAACATGTCGTTTTTCCTTATATAAAATCCTATGTTGAACCATTTATTACCAAACAAATGAATGTTATGGCCAATGGTCGAAAAAAGATTGGCATTAAATGGTTCGGAAATCCAGAGTTCGAACATGACCAATTTAGAACTGTACCCTCAGATGCACTGAAGGGCCTTGAAGAATTTGGTCAATTATTTTCTTTGCAATTTGAAGACGGTGACCCAAGAATACCAAACTGCCAAGAAATCATTCGAGATTGGCAAGATACCTATTCGGTTTTTAGTAGCCTTGATTTAATGGTGACCAGTTGTACCAGTACCGCACATTTAGCTGGTGCCATGGGTATACCTGTCATTGTTTTAGTTCCATTAGTACCGTATTTCGTATGGGCTTCTGATACAATGCCCTGGTATCCAAAAAATGTAAAGGTTCTCAGACAAACTAAATACAATGACTGGTCTGAAACCGTGAAAGAACTATACCATGAAATATCAAGAATTTAAATTATTTCCAACAACTGTCTTGCGTTTTGATTGCTCTGAGGTGATTACAAATGATGATGTAAACGCTATGATTTTCGACATTGATAAAATTTGTGACAATGGTAAGTATATACAAGACGATGAAAAAACTCCCAAATATCAAAGTAAACCTATTTTATTTTTAGATGAAGCCCCAGAAATTTGGCAGAAACTTAAATATACCTTTTTAAATTCTTGCCAACAATATTTACATACCGTGAATGATTTTGTCAATAATCAAAACTCAATGCAATTCACTGGTGCTCGAGCATGGTTTTACAAGGGCTGGAAATCCTTTAATGCACACAAACCAACCCATGGCATAATCACAACCCTTCGTTTCTTTCGGGTGTATTTTATTTAAGTGTTCCTGGAAATGAAAACGAAGGCGGTACCGAATTTATGGACCCAAGACAAAATGAATCTCATGGTGTTCGTAATCAATTTATCGCACCAATTAATTTAACTTGGGTTATTTTTCCAGGGTGGCTCTATCATCGTTCGAGCTATTGTGATACTGAAACACCTAGGTATGTCATTGCTGCCGATTCTTATGTAAAAGTGCGATAATGTACCAACAGTTTATTCACACAAAACCGGAAGTCAAAGAGGTGGCCACTGATATTTTGGCCGTTGAATTTTGGAAGCCAGAGTTTTGTGAGTATGTCATTGAGGCTGCCGAAAACATAGGTGGTTTTGAAAGTCATCCAAGTGATCCGGTACCTGGTTCGGAGCTTCGCATAAATAAAATTTCCGAAGACCTTTACACTTCTTATTGTAGACATTGGAAATACATATTGCAACCCATTCTTGAAGATTATTATCAACTTCCATCGGAGCAATGGTTCTTTGGTTGGAAAGTTCCGTTCATTATTAAGTATACAATGAACGGTCAAAGAAATTTAAGAAAACATTTTGATGGCAGCTTAATTACGGGATCAGTGAAATTAAATGATAAATACAGAGGTGCCGAGTTAGTATTTCCTAGGCAAAAGTTTTCAAATAAGAATGTTCCTATTGGTTGGATTTTACTTTGGCCAAGCAGTATACAACATTTACATTTTTGTGATGATTTAATAGAGGGTACAAAATATTCTTTGACTTGTTGGACTAAACAGGATATAAAAGAGCAAGGAATTAATTATAAGGATGTTTAATGGTAACTAAAAATGTATTTCGTTTAAAGGAATATTATGAATTAGTTTTGGCTGGTTGTGTGGGTTATGATGGCATTGGTGATCCTGGTGAATTATGGGTATGGGGTCGTAATAATTTTGGCCAACTAGG
>RFNU01000012.1 GCA_009927065.1 bacterium
TTAACTTTTTGATCATTAAAATCGTTCTATTAATCCACATTGATATTCTCTCTAACAACATTGTAAAAAGATATTTAAATAAAAAGCTGATCTTAAGACAATTGATTTAGGAATAATTTTTTTAGTTTCATATAACTTGCTGCAAAGTCAATAAAACGCGTTAGAGAAAAAAAGAGTTATTTAAATTGCATCTTGCACTCTTGTAAAAATAAGGTAGAATTTAAAAGGATACTTTTAAAAAAAAAGGATATGCTATGAAACAAATTAACGACTTATTACTTAATGTTATTGTTGGCGGAGAAGCAGAGTGCATGACTGCAGAGATTGCAGCTCAAGAAGAGCTTGTTGACGCTGAGTTTGTGATTCTACCGCACCCACACCCGCGCCCACGTCCGATGCCATTCCCTCTTGATCCTGCTTTTGAGCTAGCTGTTGAAGCTGAGATTGCTGCAGAGTAATCTGATCAAACCAACAACAAGAGCTAACTCTTGTTGTTGGCTTATCAGGATGCCATCTTAAACTTTCCCCCCCCAATACATTCTTTTTTAATCTCGTACTTTTAGCTATAGTTATGCCAACCATTGAACAGCAGTTAAATTCTATCCATATTGAGCAAAATAAATATCGTCGCCTTTATTTAGAGCTGATTCAAGGATCCAGTGTTTCTTTAAAACCTTTGCATCAGTTTATATTTCGCTCTTTGCACCTAGAAATACTTGCTGATATTCAATATAATTTTCATTTGTTGGAGACAATTAAATATTTTTATCCATATAATACTGAAGCTATTTTTCAATTATGCCCCTTAATCAAAGATATTAGATATTTTTTTATAACAACGAGTACACTGGATCATATAACTGAGTTAGAACAAAAGAAAAATATTTTAATAATAGCCGATGGCCAATTAAGAGGCAGAGGACAATACTCGCGTATTTGGCAAAGTGCTATAGGGCGGCAGATTCAAATGACTTATGGGCCATTTTTCTATAATAAGAAATTAGCGCCATCCCTATACCTAGCTTACGTTGTTATGAAAACATTATTATTTTTTGCGCCAAATCTACCAATTGCTTTTAAATGGCCAAATGATTTATATCTTCATGGGAAGAAGATAGCCGGCTTATTAGTAACTGCGAGCAATCAAGATGTCACTATTAGTCTTGGATTGAATTTAACTTTCGATTGTTTGGAGTTTGGATCAATCTGGCACTCTGCTAGTTTTATCACTCGAGAAGAATTTATTGCACATTTCATTAAAAATTTACATACTGTCACTGAAGATCAATACGAAATCCTTCTTTTTCTCGAAAAGAGTAACATGTATAAACAAAAAGATAAAATAGTCTTCACTTATCAAAACGCGGCGCAAACAGGATCTTTTTTGCAACTTAATATGGATGGATCTTGTTTGATTTATACTGATCACGATAAACAATCCAAAATAGTTCGTATGGGTTCTATTTCAAGATCCATATAAATCCCATTAAATAACAACATGTTAAGCACCCGTTGTTTCAAAGTTAAAAATACTATCAATTTCTTTCAAAAATCAATTGATAGTGTTATAAAAAATGGTTAGAATAGTCTCATTGCTGGCATAGCTCAGTTGGTAGAGCAGCTGATTTGTAATCAGCAGGTCACGGGTTCGAAGCCTGTTGCCAGCTATTTTTTTCGGAGGGATTCCCGAGCGGCCAAAGGGATCAGACTGTAAATCTGACGGCGAACGCCTTCGAAGGTTCGAATCCTTCTCCCTCCAACAATTCC
>RFNU01000011.1 GCA_009927065.1 bacterium
GTTTCTGTATCTAATCCTTCAATGGTTTCAGTTTCATCAATACCAACTATAACTTCGGTAACAATGTTGTTTTTATCTAAAAATGCGTAATGTGCCATTATGCCCAACTCACATTTCCTGTGCCTGCTGTAATTGTAGTAACTTTGTATGAACCATCTGTTGCAGTTGAACCAGTCAAACCTGCACCTATTGTAATTGTACCAGCAGAAGTTAAATACCTAAGAACAACAATTCCTGAGCCACCTGCGCCACCACTTTGACCAACATTATTATTGCCACCGCCCCCACCACCGCCTAAATTAGCAGTACCAGCAACACCTGAAGGATTTGTATTTATACCAATACCACCAGCACCACCGCCTCCTGTGCCAGCCGAACCAGTTAAACCACCACCGCCACCAGCATAAGTAGTTGATGAACCTGAAATAGAAACCGCTACACCATTTCCACCAGTAGCACCAGAACCAGCAGCACCTGCTCCGCCTCCACCTCCACCTGAATAAGTAGGAGCAGCAACACCGTTACCACCTGCATAGCCTTGATTAGTAGTTCCAGCAGCACCAGTTAAGTTACCGCTTGCTCCACCACCACCACCGCTACCACCTGTTGCTGCAACGAATGGGCCAGCGCCACCACTACCTCCTGTTGCTCCACCGCCACCACCTGTTGATGTAATAGAACCAAATACTGAATTGGAACCATTACCACCAGCAGTATAAGCAGTACCACCGCCAATTCCACCAGCAGTACCACCAGCACCAACGGTTACTGTGTAATTAGTATTTAATGTTAAAGATAAAGGACTTTCTAAAGTTCCTCCACCACCAGTTGCTGTTACTGTTGAACGCAAACCGCCTGCACCGCCACCACCACCAAAACCACCACCTCCACCGCCTCCAGCGACAACAAGATAGTCAATAGTTATTGGACTATAGGCAGTATTTCCCGCAAGCAAAGACCTACTCTTGGGAAAACCCTGAAGTACAGATGAAGTTTTTATGCGGGCAATAGCCATTGATTAGGACTCGTCTCCGTAAGCGTGGAATGAAAGTGTTGCCGTTGAAGCATATACGGTAATTACATCTGTTGTAGCAAGTGTAATACCAAGTGTAAGAGCAGTAGTATCTGATGCACCTACAGTTACATCATAAGCAACATAATGTAATGCTGCTAATGTAGCACCTGCTGGTCGTACTGCTATGCGAAAGGTTGCTGCAGTAGC
>RFNU01000141.1 GCA_009927065.1 bacterium
CATCAGCACTCTAGTATTAACATACTGCGGCGTAGGAACAGACCTGATGAACAAAAAAAGACTCTACTATAAAAACTATACTGAAGAAGAAGCCAAAGTATCCTATAAAAAACTACAAACAATAGGTACGCAAACATACCAAAAACTTGATACAATATCAGATACAGATATATTCAATTTTGCAGATGTACTTGTCATCCACAAAAACCAATTCATCGCAATTGAAATAGGAATGCACGAAGAATATGAATAATATTGATATAAATAAAATTAAAGATGAATTTTTAGGCACCTGTGATTATAGTGTTCCAAAAAAGACAACTTTATGGCAATTAATTAATGCGGTTGAAACACTAGAACGAAATCAATATAAATTGTTGGAAAAAATTCAAGAGTTGGAGTCTACTACAAGTAGACAATCATCAGATGAATGTGATTGTTCAGACTGTAGAGGCAATTATGAATATGAATAATAAAAAATTAAATAAAGTTAACTATAGATTAGCAAGAACATTAGTGGAAATTACCGGCATTATGTTAGGAACCCATCTTGTTTTAGAATTAATTGCAGTAAGAAAGCCTGAATACTGGTATGTCCTACCTATATGTGCAACATTGTTTGGATTGTCAGTTATATACGCTATTATCCTAGTGGTATATAACGCATATGTTGACTATAAATCACACACTCCTCCAAATGAATAATACCGAGATTAAATCAAGTTGGATGGTTATTGAAAATGATGATGTTTCTGTTTCAACAATTACACATCTTGCCAAATTATCTGGTTTGGTAAAATCATATTCTGAAGCAAAAAGTTTAATAAAAAGTGGAGGATTATATCTAAATAATCAAAAAATAACTGATGTTAATAGAGAAATATCTACAGATGATTTATTATACAATAAATACATTCTATTGCGTAAAGGAAAATCAAACTATTTTATATTCAAATTAAATCACGATGAAACCACAATGGCCAACACTACAAGATAGACTAAATCATCCATTAAAAGATGAACTTACTGCTTTACAACAACTAAAACAA
>RFNU01000010.1 GCA_009927065.1 bacterium
CATAACCAACAAATTCAGATGCACCTTCTAATGTTGTTAAGTTGTTACCATAACAATAAAAACTATGACCAACACTTTTAGGTGAATTAATTAATGATGTTAATTTATTTCTACTGCATACAAAGTCACCGCTAACATTTACATCTCTTAGTATCTCCGGTAACTTAGTTAACTTCATTTGTCTTAAAATCAAATTGCCTTTGCTACCATTACGGATATAAAGTTTAATCAACCGTTCAAGTCTATCTTCAGTTCTTCTAGGAATAAAGATATCAGGTGCTTCATTTTCCAATAATAAATCTTTCAACTTAATCATACCATTAGATACCCGATTCTGTAGTTGTTTTTATATATCCTTTTATAACCGTAACTTTTTCAAAATCACTGTAATTAAATTTTTTACCATTACCGTAACACCAAACATTACCTCCAACTTTTTTTGGCATTCCGTGTAATGATATTAAATTAACATTATCAATACAAATAAAATTACCTCTTACATTCGTAGGTCCACCATCTAGTGATGTTAATAATTTATTATTAGAACAATGAAAATTTCCTTTTATTGTTTTAATCGACCCTTTTAATGATGTTAACAAAGTACTGTTACAACTGAAATCATCACCTACACTTTTAGGCATACCAACTAATGATGTTAATTTGTTATTATCACAAATAAAATATCCGGGAACATTACTAGGCGCACCTTCCAATGATGTTAACTTATTAACACTACAATCAAAATCATCACCAACACTACTAGGAGCATTAATTAATGATGTTAATAGATTATTATTACAACCAAAACTTTCACCAACAGTTTTAGGACAATTTTTTAATGATGTTAAATTATTAAAACTACAATCAAAACTTCCACCAACAGTTATATCCTTTAATATCTCAGGTAATACAGTTAAATTTAACTCACTTAAATTCAAATCACCTTTGCTGCCATTACGGATATAAAGACGAATCATCCGTTCAACTCTATCTTCTATTCTTCTAGGAATGAAAATACTTGGCGGCTTACCTTCAAATAGTATGTCTTTTAGTTTAATCATAGTATCAAATACCAATGATTTTACGGAATTTTGTTATTTCTGGTCCACTCATTTGTTTATCATCACCGTCATAACAACTGTGCAC
>RFNU01000138.1 GCA_009927065.1 bacterium
AACATTGATTAGATTTCGTTAGAAATATACACGCAGCCTAGGCTATAGTTAATATTACTTAATGACTATTTTTATGACAGCTACACATGCTAATTAATTGCGCCTCTTATAAAAATGGCAGAAAAATCGCTGATATTGAGATTGAGCAGATTAGCGATCATATTGCCAATAAAGATTCTTTTGTTTGGGTTGCTTTGCTCGATCCAACCGTAGATGAGATTGCGAAGATGAAGGAAGAGTTTGATCTTCATCATTTGGCTGTAGAAGATGCGCTCTTAGGTCATCAAAGACCTAAGATTGAAGAGTATGGTACTAGCCTATTTGCAGTGATTCAGATATTAAAGTACGACAATGATATTTCGGTTGGTGAATTAAATATTTTTGCGGCATCTGATTATGTTCTATCTGTTCGCACTCGATCCGATGTGACATTATCAGGAGTTAGAAAGCGCTGTGAGCAAGAGCCTGCACTACTCAGCCAAGGCTCAGGTTTTGTTCTCTATGCCCTCATTGACGCCGTTGTAGACCGTTACTTTCCAATTGTTGAAAGGCTTGGGCTTGATCTAGAAAACATTGAGGAAACTATTTTTGACGGGCGCTATACCCAGTCTAACATTGAAAGACTTTTTGAGCTTAAAAGAAAAGTGATGGTGGTAAAACATGCCGTCTTTCCGCTCATCGAAGCGGTTGGCAAATTATCTAGCGGTCGAGTGCCGCCTCTTTGTGCAAATCGCACTGAATATTTTCGAGACATCTTAGACCACTTAACTCGCATTAGCTCTGTTATCGAGAGTATTCGAGATGGTATCGGCACAGGGATTCAAGTGAGCTTATCTGCTATTGCTATTGAGCAAAATAATATTCAAAAACGCCTAGCGTCTTGGATGGCTATATTCGGGGTAGCAAGTGTCTTTGCTGGAATCTGGGGGATGAACTTTGAACAGATGCCAGAGTTACAGTGGGATTTAGGTTACCCATTAGCAGTGGGCATTATCGTATCTACTTGTTCATTCTTGTACTGGCACTTTAAACGATCGGGCTGGCTATAAATTTTTTGTTTAACCGAAACCTCGCGAAATACTCCAGCCAGAATTGTGAAAAAATTTGGCTCAATGGATTGAGGTGTG
>RFNU01000217.1 GCA_009927065.1 bacterium
CATATAAAAGGCGCTTGCTTATATCCCTGGTACTTACACCAAATCTTTCTTGATTATATGTATGAATATCAATTTCAGGATCTACTACTAGAGCAGCATATTCTCCCTTATCCCAACGGGCTAAGTATCCAGCTAGGCATCTAAGTTCTAATGCTTTTGCATCTACACCCATAAGTAAATAATTTTTAGGCACATGGAATAAAGCACGACATTCTTTTCCATAGGGACTATATACCCCTGGCACTTGAGCCATGTTTGGATTCTTGTGAGAACAACGACCGGTAATACATCCATTTGTAATAACATCACCATGTATCTTGTTGTCTTCTTTATTAACTAATTTCAACCAAGCATTTTGTCCATCAGCAATTTGTCCTAACCTTTTCTTAATAAGTTGGTATTCAACTAAAGCTTTAGCCTCAGGAAAAGTTAGACTTTCCAATACATCATCATTAACAATTGGATTACCTTTCTCTGTTGTCTTCTCTGGTACCCATCCATACTTAGCACAGAGTCTTTCTACAATTTGTTGACGAGAACCAGGATTAAATTTCTGTTTTGTTTCTTTAACAAATGGAACACCTTTAACATAACCACGCTTTTCATTATTTACTTTAGGAATAAAAGTAGATTCCATTGGTATAGGTGGAAACATTTGTTGTAGTATCTGATCTAATTCTTCTTTTCTTTGTCTGAGTTTATCAACTAAATCAAGAGATGCATCAATATCAAATGGAAAACCTTCAATGACTTGATCATTAATTGCTTGAGCAAAAGCATGTTCAAGATTAAGTGCTGTTTTAGAGTAGTTCTGTTTTTGTATATAGTTAAATAATTTGTAAGTTACTTGTACGTCTTGTCTGCAGTATGCAGCCATCTCTTCTGAGTAAGCTGAGAAATCTTTAAAGTCAATTTTGTTATCTAGTAAACGATATCCCCAAGCTTTAAGGGAAGCAGACCCTTTTAATTTAGAAGGTATTTCATAGTCAGCTTCATTGTCTTGAACAAGTAATACTTCTGTGGGCCATATAAGCCTGGCACATACAAGCGTGTCAATAAGCTGGACTGTTCTAAAAGTATAAATAGGATAAAGTTTTCTTATAACTGGGATGTCATAAAAGATGATGTTATGTCCTATAAGAATGTCACCTTTAGCCAGATGCTCAAGACCAGCATCAATAGAATCAGGCCCATAAGTAATAGTACGTTCTCCCTTGATATCATAGATGACAAGGCAATAGATTTCATTGACATCATTGTAAAGGCCGTTAGTTTCTAAATCAAATACGTAAGCGTTTTTATTTTCTAAATAGCTGTTCGTCTTCGATTTGTAAGTTGTGTTTTGATAAGGCTGGGTCATTTGCTTTTATCCAATTTAATATGGTAATGATCCCTGTCTTATGGGGGTGAGACAATACTTTACCAAGATGTGATTCACTGGTAAGAGGTATGAGATAGAACTTGTGTTCTTTTTCATTAGCTTGGATAGCATGGGGAATACCCTTGAGATAACAACTGATTACATAGGCCATAGTCTAAGATTAATAAAGGATTATCCTGGTACTCCCCTCGGGGTGAGGGGAGATATACAGGATGGAAACAATCAGATGTTATCGGCCTTATTCATAATTGCAATATAAAACCTTATTTAAGTTTTATTAAATAAAAGGCAAGATCCAGTAATACCAATGGATTTGTCACCTATTGTTTCTATATCTTAACATTTGCTTTAGCTTTACGTTTGTTTATGTTGTAGCCAGTAAAGCCTCCAGCTTTCTTACGTAGGCTGATTGCTTTACTAGCAGCTGACCCTGCCCGTTGGGAACCATGTACTAATAATGCAAATGGTTTATCACCAAAGCAATGGCTATCATCATGGTCTATCTCAAGGCCTTGTGCAGCAGCTTCTTCTTCTGTATATACAACATATGCACGTCGGATAAAAATAGATTCTCTTCCCGCTATCAATGAATCTAACAGGCCTCCTATGGAAGCAGTTAAGAATAGATTGTTAGGTATCTCACTTGCTAAGTTAAGCCACATGTTAAGTGACTTAGTGTAAGCATAAAAAGTACGGTTAGGTTCTTTTCTAGCTACAGTAATCCAAGCCATTAAATATAATTCTGTCCAAAAGTCACCGGACTCATGGATCCTAACAAGATCTTCTTTGTGTGGCATTAAAGAACTGATGATTAGATCAGCCATACTCTCTGCACCTTCATAACTTGCATACATGGCATCTTTTAATAGATCCCAGTTGTACCATCTAGCGTCTCTAACATTAGGTCGTGTTTCTGCCATAGCAGCAAAACAACGATAGTCAGCTACTCCTACATGAGGTAAAGCAAGATTATCATTGACCTTACCTGTATGGCGATCAACAAGTGTTTTACATACACCAGCAGCAGGACAAGCATATCCCGCTGGTAAATTAAAGATCAAACGGTTAGCAAGTTTAGCATTACCGTGAGAAAACTTAAGCAGTGACATAATAAAATTGCAGTGGGTTTAATGAGC
>RFNU01000009.1 GCA_009927065.1 bacterium
CAGTATAAATTTTTCGAGGTGTTCTTGGTAATCTCTTGATGCAGCCTCTTGATTAAGCAGAGTGCCATTACAATAGATTTCAAAGATATTTGGTTTGATGCCACGAATGATTTTATAGGTTTTGTTATTGGCTTCAAATTCAATTTCAACTACACATTCTTTTTGATTAATACTGTTTAAAAGTTGTGGTTTATTAATTGAACGAAAAGCTTTACCAAATAAACCAAAGCATAAAGCATCAAGCATTGTAGATTTGCCTGAGCCATTTTCACCAACAATCAGTGTATTGGTGTTTGTTGATAAGTTAATTTCTGTGTAATTATTACCTGTTGAAAGTAAATTCTTCCAACGGATTTTTTGAAAAATTATCATCAGTCAGTAACTTCAGTATTCAATGCTTCAACATAAAGTTCTCGCATCACTTTTTTCAATTTATCATTTTCAACATCAAGTTCAAGTGCATCGATAAATTTTGAAAGAATAGTCATTGTATCTTCAGCTTGGTCAACAATTTCATCTTCAATTCGTGTATCAGTAAAATCTTCAACAATTGCAATATCAGCACAAGAAGCTTTATATAGATTGTCAATTACATTATCAAACAAATATGGATTTTGTTTATTGACCACAACAACTTTTACATAGGTATTTGCATGTTTATCATATTCATAGGCTTTCCAAAATTCAAAGTTTGTTTCTGAATCGTCATATATAATTTTATTAAACATTGTATATGGGTTTGCCGTAAATTCAAGTGTTCTAGTTTCAGTGTCAAAAATATGAAAACCTTTTACATCATTAAAATCAGACCATGTCATTTCATAAGGTGTACCAACATAGGTAATATTACCTTGAGTGGATTTATGGTGAAAATGGCCCGACAAAACCACATCATATCTGGATAAAATCTTTTTGTCAATACCTGTCTCACATATACTGCCTCTTTCCATTTCAAAACCCATGATTTCAAAATGCCCGAAACAAATATCTGATTTTGAAGATTTAATTTTTTTAATTATATTGTTTTTATTTTCATCACAAATCCACGGAACAACATCAATTAAAGTATCACCAAGTCCAATTGTTGTGAAATTTTGAATGACTTTAACATTTTTATAGTCATTAATAACCAACGACGGAGAATTGACTTCTAAAGTATTTTTAAAAGCCATGTCGTGATTACCAATGAGTGTATACATTGTTATATCATTTGCAACTAGTTCATCAAAAAAATACTTTCTCGCTAAAAAGAGAGAATTAAAATTGATAAACTTTCTGCGGTCAAATAAATCACCCATTTGAAAAATA
>RFNU01000008.1 GCA_009927065.1 bacterium
ATAAATCTCTTCAAGGAAAGTTCGAAATAAAAAGGAGGGTTTTATCCCTCCTTTAATTTTATTTGGAACTTACAAAGTCATTTATAACTTCTGCTTGCACCAAGACTTGATCTAAAGTTGGATATTTCTCAGCAAAATCTGCAGAAATTAAATTATCTGGATTTTGCCGTTGTGCAACTTCAAATCTCATGTTATAATCGTCTTGTAGCATATTATATGCTTGCTTAAAAATCTCAAAGCGTAATTCGTAAGGTGTCATTTTTTTACTCCTGTGTGTTTGTGTGTGATGTATAAAACATCAAAGTATATATTAGACTAAATATCTAAAAAAGTCAAGTATAATGAAAACATTTCAGCAGTTTAATGAAGATATAGAGCAAAGAAGAATTGATGCAGGACAAAGAACTCTTGAGTTACAAACTGCTGCAAAAGAAAGAGCACAAGCATATCGTGATGCACAAATACAAAAGAGAGATGAAAAAAGAGAGAGAGATAAGTTAAAACAAGAAATTAAAACAGAACTAAATACAACTGCTTGAGTGGACACCTGAAGAACTGGCACATAACATCACAAAAGCACCACAATCTTTGTATATTACTTTTGTTCACTTGAGGAACTTCTATGGATTGGTTTGATGACATTCAAGTTGAAGAACTGACTGATTTTGACTTCAAAGAATCTTATCAAGACGAACTCTTTGAAGAAGATACAAATGAAGACAAAACCTTCAACACTTTTCTTAATTCCAAATACGATTTTTGATTATGTCTCCTGAAACTCTTAATTTTAATGGTGATTCTGTCACTTTTCTGGGATTGGTTGGTGTTGTATCAACTTTCCTGATTGTTGTGACTGCTTTCCGAGATTCTTCAATTCACCTTACAACATTCGGGCGACACCTAAAGTGACTCAAGAAACCACACAAGAAACTATCAATGAAACCCTCTGAAATCCTGATTCAACTTCAAGAACTTCAAAAAAATGGAGAGACAATGACTTCAATCTTTCTGAAAGGCAACAAGTAACTTATAACCGACTTCTTGAACTTCGTCGGGAACGTGTGACTCAACTCTACAAGGAGGACCGAGTTTGTAAACTATCCAAGACTGCAATAGAGAAACTCAAAGAGGAAGAG
>RFNU01000007.1 GCA_009927065.1 bacterium
CACAATTTATTCAAAGGATGGTTGTCCATATTGCACTAAAATTCAACAAGTATTTCAACTTTCTGAACTCAAATATGTTGTTTATAATCTTGGAAGAGACTTTGATAAAACTCAATTTTATGCAGAGTTTGGAGAGGGTTCAACTTTTCCTCAAGTGATTTGTGATGAACAACATCTTGGAGGGTGTTCTGATACGATTCAATATCTAAGAGAACAAAAACTGATTTGATGGACCATGATGATGTAGATATAAATAAAAATGAACTCCAAATCAATCGGGGTGTTGAACTTTTACTTCGAAATAGGAGGAGAGAATCATTAGCACCAAAAACTTTTCAAGTGAAGTTTGGAAAAATGATTATACTCTTTCAGAGAGAGTTTGATTTCTTTATTGAATTTCACTTTGATATAAGAAAAAAATAAACTCTCTGGAGAAGGAAAATGGAACCAGCATATGTAACCGCATTTTTTTCAATGCTCACTTTGTTATTTTTTATGGTTGGTGGAGTTATAGGATGGTTAGCATATAGACATGCTCTCGAAACAAGAACTCCATATTTACATCCAGAGTTTTTTGATGAAAATGGACAAATAATTCCCGATGAAGTAGTATCTGTAAGATTTGAAAACAATTATGACGAGTACGATGATGACGACGAAGAAGACGACGAGTGAAAAACCAATTGAAACTCTTCCTCCCAACCCATTTATCTTTGAGATTTTAGATTTAGCATCTAAACAAAGGTCAAACGCAAAGAAAGTTGAGGTTCTCAAGACCTATGAACACGATTCATTAAAGACCATTTTGATTTGGAACTTTGATGAAAGCGTAATATCTCTTCTTCCCGAAGGAGAAGTTCCTTATGGTGATGTGAAGGATCAGAATGTTTATTCCGGTAATCTTTCTGATAACTTGATTCGTGAGGCAAATGGTGGTGAGTCTGCCACAATGCAGGATCTTGAGGGAAAAGGAAGAACTTCATTAAGAAGAGAATATCAAAATCTTTATCATTTTGTAAAGGGTGGTAATCACAATCTTTCTACAACTCGTAGAGAGATGATGTTTATCAATATGCTCCAAGGTTTACACTCCAAAGAATCTGAAATTCTATGTCTTGTAAAGGATAAAAAACTTCAGACAAAATATAAGATTAGTCTCGAAAATGTAAAAGAGGCATATCCTGATATTGTATGGGGAGGACGTTCTTGATGAGTCAAGGTATTGTGAACAAAAATACTATTAAGAAGGGCAAAATGGAATCAGATTCAAAACAATCCGAAATTCTACCTTCTCAGTATGGGTGTGATATATTGCTCGAAAAAACAAAATTGGAAGATACAAAAGATAAAACTTTTCCTCTTGATGCATATTTGGTTTGGTATGTATACGAAGGTAAAGAATATCTTGATCTCTGCCGTGCAAGTAAACAGGTAAATATTTTTGATATGTATTATGACAAATACGGTCCAGGAGCACTTCAAAAGATTAAATATGGATATGGAACAATAAGTCCCAGGTCGTGGGGATATAAAACACCAGAGAAAAAGAAAAAAAGATGACTACGGGATTTCAAAATAATAATGCAAAAGTGATTATTGATGATGATGAAGTATCAAAACTCTTGAAAAAATATAAAAAAGTCAAGCAATATATGAAGTCTCCTCTTTTTGCTGTGAAAACAATGGACGGAACCGAGGTCATATGTGAGTTCATTGATTAAAGAAGCACAAGAAGATCCGGTAGATTAATGGGAAAGCACTACTTACTTAATCTGTATGGATGCTCGTTTGTTCTTTTGAATGACGAGCATTATCTTGTAAGGTTACTCGAAGAAGCAGCAGTTATAAGTGGTGCAAAAGTTCTTCAAACAGTTTTTAAAAAATTTGATCCGCAAGGAGCAACTGTAATATGCCTACTTTCAGAAAGTCATATTAGTATTCATACCTGGCCAGAAGAAGGAAAGGCAGCAGCAGATTGCTATACATGTGGTGATTCAAATCCAAAATTGGGTTGTGATATGATTGTTCAACAACTTAACCCAACAAACCATACACTTTCTTACATAGAACGATGACTCACGATACAGTCTTTATCTCAGATGTT
>RFNU01000158.1 GCA_009927065.1 bacterium
AAGAAGCCCACATTAGCATTGCTCCAGCAATGTCGTGGTGGGAGTGTCACTAATTTGACTTAATTCAACATAAGCATTGTTTGTAAGAACACGGAATGAACTGCCAATAGCCAGATCTACGAAACCTGCTACAATATTGCCCTGCGCGATATTGAAACCAGCATCCAACATCAATATATTACTAAAGAAACCAGTCCACCATAAACACGAATTAATGCTAGTAGGTACATGATTATTAGTGTTGTTACCTGCTTGTATGCAATAAAGATTTGAGGATTTAAGTTTTTTCATGAAAAATTAATAGAGATATTTAAAGTAAAAAAAGTATACTGATACATGCTCAATAAATCAACAACTCATTGATATTATTATTGAAATAAAAAATCTTTTGCGATTCTAGAATCCCTCGAGAAAATTTTATATGGAGAGAAAAGACAAAAAAATGGTAGCCTGCTTTCGTGAAAAACAGCAAGGCTAACATGGATGGATTATCATATAACTGGCAGGTAATGGGAAGTCATTTCTTATTTTCTTCAGTCTATCAAAGGATTGCATTCTTATAGTTCTGATAATTTACGGCTCTTTATTGAAATAAACTTTTATTTTCGATCACGACGCGATCGCGACGGGCTGAAATGAGATCGCTTTTTTCCTTTTCTTTAATCCGAGATGCAGGTTGAATAGTTCTTTTCGCTTCAAATTCATGAATAAATTTATCTAAGGAACTTTTTTTGCTGTTGTAATAAGCAGGTCCTTGTAACCACCGGATAAAATTTCGCATCATAGTACATCCTTACTAAGCAAAAGGTTGATCGCCTTCACTGTGATTTGTCATATCAATGATGCCTTGAATTTGGGGAAAACGCTCTTTTATTTTTTGTTCTATTCCTTGCTTCAAGGTCACTTTTGCCATTGAACAGCCTTGACACCCGCCTTCAAATTTTAGCACAAGATAGTTGTCTGCAGTAATTTCTTCTAAAACAGCGTAACCCTTATGCTGTTTTAAGTATGGAAGGAGTTCCTGCGCGAAAAAGATTTGTATTTGTTCTAACAAGGATAAGGTTGTTTTTGTTCCATACAAACAAGGTGCATGAATTTCTAGTTCACCACCAAACAGCCCTTCTTTAAAATCAATTTGTAATGTCTCAAGATAAGACAGCGTATGAGTATGAGTATAACAAGACAGTTGAGAAGATAACGCGCAGACAGTCATGTTGTCACGTTGCTTTAAACGATTCACCTGCTCAAACGTCAAGGAGAGTTGAGCATGTGGTGTACCGCCTTGATTAACCTCTATCAGCAAATGTGTTCCAGGTGCTTGTTCTCGCGCTAAGCTTTCAATAAATTTAATGGCTTCAGAAGAGATATTCCAAGATTGTAACATAAGCAGACCTAGTCATGAGATTAATGGAGACACTATCGAACTTTTAGACAGACTATTCTAGCATCTAAAAGTTCGTATCAATGATTATTCATCATCCCAGGAGAGGGCACCACCAACTTGATATTCGGTTACACGTGTTTCAAAGAAGTTTTTCTCTTTCTTTAAGTCGATCATCTCACTCATCCATGGGAATGGATTGGCTTTCTTAGGAAATTGTTCTGGAAGACCAATTTGTAGAAAACGTCTGTTAGCAATAAACTTCACATAATCTTCAAAGACTTCAGCATTCATGCCTAAAATACCACGAGGCATTGTATCACGAGCATAAGCACATTCCAACTCTACACCACCAAGAATCATTTCAATAATGTCTTCTTGGAATGCCGGAGTCCATAGATGTGGGTTTTCAATCTTAATTTGATTAATAACATCGACTCCAAAATTTACGTGCATGGACTCATCGCGTAAAATATATTGAAACTGTTCTGACGTCCCAACCATTTTATTACGACGCCCTAGTGATAGCACTTGAGAAAATCCAACGTAAAAGAAAATACCCTCGAAAATCAAATAGAAAGCAATTAAGTCTTTCAGCAGCTGCTGATCGGCCTGAAATGTTCCTGTTTTGAAGAGAGGATCGGATAGAGTCTGTGTTAATGGTAGTGCATATGCTGCTTTAGCATGTACAGACGGAATTTCGCGATACATGTTAAAAATATGACCTTCATCCATACCTAAGCTTTCGATAATATGCTGATAAGATAGAACGTGAATAGATTCTTCAAACGCTTGGCGCAGCAAATACTGACGGCACTCAGGATTTGTAATATGTCTATAAATAGCCAACACAATATTATTAGCAACCAATGAATCCGCTGTTGAGAAGAACCCAAGTGAGCGTTCAACAATCAAACGCTCATCTTCAGTCAGTCCATCTGGACGTTTCCATAACTCGATGTCAGCAGCCATCGAAATTTCATGCGGCATCCAATGATTAGCGCAACCTGCTAGAAACTTATCCCAGGCCCATGGATATTTAAAAGGCACTAATTGATTAAGATCTGCTCTACAGTTGATCATGCGTTTATCGCTCACTTCTATGCGAGCTTGCCCCATTTTGGGTATTTCAAAGTTTTTTATTTCAATATTTTCAGCTACTTCTGACATAGACTAATCCTTCCTTTATATTAAGATTATTGACATGATTCACATTCTGGATTATCGATACTACATACTGCTGGTTTTTGTTGTTGATCTTGTGCAACAGCATTAAGCTTTCCGTCATGAATTGTTGATTTTTCAGTGTCAGTCGCACCCAATGTTCTGCAGTAATAAGTTGTTTTCAATCCTTTGAGCCATGCAAATTTATAAAGATGGTCGATTAATTTGCCTGATGGCTTATTAATATATAAATTTAAAGATTGGCTTTGATCAATCCATTTTTGACGACGCGATGCCGCTTCAATAAGATAGTCTTGCTGAATTTCAAAGGCCGTTGCAAAAAGATTTTTAATTGAGCTAGGAATACGTTCAATTTTTTGTAGTTGACCATCAAAATACTTCAACGCATGAAGAGTTTCTTTATCCCAAAGATTATTTTCCTTCAGTTTTGCTACAAGATAAGGGTTAATAACAGTAAATTCACCTGACAAATTAGACTTAACATATAAGTTTTGGTAAGCAGGCTCAATAGACTGGCTGACTCCACAGATATTAGCAATAGTCGCTGTTGGAGCTATGGCTAATACGTTAGAGTTACGCATCCCTTTTTTGATCTTTTCACGTAACAGATTCCAATTTAAACGCTCTTCTTTGTTCACATCAACATAACCTGGGCGATGCTCTGCTAAATAATCAAGCGAGTCAATAGGTAAGACACCTTTTGACCATAACGATCCCTGGAACGACTCATAGGAGCCGCGCTCTTGAGCAAGATCCGCTGAAGTCTCTAATGCAAAGTAGCTCATCAGCTCCATAGAACGATCTGCAAACTCAATAGCTTCTTGAGAAGCATAAGGAATGTTTAACAGATAAAGAACATCTTGAAAGCCCATCACGCCTAATCCAATCGGACGATGGCGTAAGTTAGAGTTTCTTGCTGCATCGACAGAGTAGTAGTTGATATCAATAACGTTGTCGAGCATTCTTACTGCTGTTTTAATTGTTTTTTGAAGTTTAACTTCATCAATCGCACCATTCACCAAATGATTGACCAGGTTAACACTTCCTAAATTACAAACAGCGATTTCATCAGCATTTGTATTGAGGGTGATTTCAGTGCAAAGATTAGAGCTGTGTACAACGCCAGCATGCTGTTGCGGTGAACGCAAGTTGCATGGATCTTTGAATGTCACCCAAGGATGGCCTGTTTCAAAAATCATGGCTAGAACTTTTCTCCATAATTGTTTAGCAGGGAAAGTCTTGGTATTTTTCAGCTCCCCTGCTTGGGCAAGAGCCTCGTATTGTTCATAAGCAACTTTAAACTCTTTTCCATATAAATCATGAAGATTTGGGGTTTCATCAGGAGAAAAAAGTGTCCATGGACCATCTTGCATGAGTCGTTCCATAAAGAGATCAGGAACCCAAATAGCTGTATTCATATCATGAGTACGGCGACGATCATCACCAGTGTTTTTTCTTAATTCTAAAAACTCTTCTATATCGCGATGCCATGCTTCTAGATAAGCACAAACCGCTCCTTTTCTTTTTCCGCCCTGATTAACAGCAATAGCTGTGTCATTGACCACTTTGAGGAACGGAATAACACCTTGAGAGTACCCATTGGTTCCTTTGATATGCGAGTTCATTCCACGAATATTGCTCCAGTCATTACCAAGGCCGCCGGCAAACTTAGAAAGCATTGCGTTATCACGAATGGCTCCGTAAATATTAAATAAATCATCACTCACAGTTGTTAAATAACAACTGGAAAGCTGAGGACGTGTTGTTCCTGAATTGAAAAGCGTAGGGGTTGAACTCATAAAGTCAAAAGAAGAAAGGAGCTCGTAAAACTCAATAGCTTTTGCTGTTTTATTGGTTTCGCGTAATGATAGACCCATAGCGATACGCATGAAAAAAACTTGTGGTAATTCATAGCGTGTCTTTTGATCGTGAATAAAATAACGGTCATAAAGAGTTTGGATGCCAAGATATTGGAATTGCGCATCACGACTAGGCTTAAGAGCTTTTGCCAAGAGAGTGAGATCATAATCATTCATTGCAGGATCAAGCATCTTATTAGTAATACCGCGCTGAATAAATTGAATAAAACATTCTTGATAATAATCTTCATAGAGACTATCGACATCCAAGTAGGTGCAGACTTCCTGTTTTAATAGGGTCAGTAAGAGACGTGCTGCAACAAAAGTATATTGAGGCTCAGTTTCAATCAAACCACGAGTCGCCATAATAATAGCTTGATACAGTTCTTCGAATGTAATCAAGTTATAAACATTTTTAATTGTTTCTTTTACAATCAACTCAGGGTGAACTTCATTAAGATCCTGCGTGTGATATTGTACAATAGTGTGTAAGTAATCTTCTGTTAAAGGAATGAGTAATTCGTCATTGATTTTAAGGTTCAGGCCTAAAGTCTTGGTTATCGTTGGTTGTGCAGCACGAGAGCGGTGTCTTTCCTCACGATACAGAATAAAATTACGCGCCGCTAAGTGATATCCTCTGTCCATTAACTCTTTTTCTAGCATATCCTGAATTGTTTCAACTTTACAGACAGATGGATTTTCAACCGCACGTTGATTGAGAGCGGTCTCAATAGTCATTGTAATGGAATCAATAGAGGAGATAACAGACTGAGGCAATGTTTGCATTTGATCAACAACTGAAAGAAATGCTTTGGTTAATGCTAATTTAATCTTCTGGCGGACATAAGGAACTTGAGTGACATTATCTCTCTTTAGGACATAAAGAGTTGTTGTCAACGTTGGCTCATGTTGCGTTTTTTTTATTTCTTGTGTGAGTGCGCTCATAAAGAAAGCCCTATATCTTGTTTTTTTAGTTGCTATAAAACACAAGATAAAGTGTTATTTCGATGAGATCAAGGTTCAAAAAAAATCATTTTTGAACTTAAGTAAAAAAAAGACTTTTTTGCTTTTTTTTATTTCTTTTTTTTCAACAATTAAAACAAGATTTTTATAAAATCAAGGATCAAAATATTTTTTTTCACTTTTTTTGAAATTTTCAGCAGTAATGTTATTTTAAAAAAAACATTGCTCTTTTTATTACGTTATTTTAACAACTAACTTTATGCGAAGAACAATGTGTTTAATTTATTATAGGTCTTTAGAGTTCCGCAATAATGAGATCGCAATGCTCAGTAATGTATTGAGGACTTTTTAGCGTTGTTGCCAATGCAATGACACCATAAAGGCGTTGTAACAAAGAATGCGCCTGCAATTGCGGATTTGTTGCTAATCCTAAAAATTGCTGATTAAACCATTTACAAATATTTTGCATGGCTTCTGTAATTTTACAATGTATATCAGGATAATCTCTGAGATCTTTAGCTAAAGAAACAATAGGATCGCCAAAATCACTCAATTCAATAGCATTATCTGAAATATACTGAATAAACTCTTTAATGCGTTCTTTTTGTGTCGGCTTTTCATTGATATTGATAATCAGCTTTTGTAGATTGTGTGTTAATCGATCTAACACAGCATGAAGTAAAGCTTCTTTAGATTTGAAATAATAATAAACATTCCCTAAAGGCACTTCAGCTTGTTCAGCAATCATAGCGAGTGTCGTTGCGTGATAGCTTTTTTCACGAAAGAGTTGATATGCAGCTTGAATCAATCTTGCTTTTTTATCATTTTTTTTAGTCATTTGCTTATAACACCCTGTAAAATAAAACTTTTTCATTTTAGTGGACCAATCTAAGTTAGTCAACATGTTTTTCTTTTTTTTACAACAAGTTAGGCATTTTTAGCGTGCATGATCACATACATCGTTCTCTATAGGTCATTACTCATCTTTGAAGGGAATTTTGCACAAAATGCTAAAAAACTATAAGGAAGCAGGAATATCGTGCATGAGAAAAACAAGATGTTACCTTTCACAATAAGATCTTGTTTTCTTGTCAAACCAATAGGAACTTAAGGTAATTGTTGTGCAACAAAATCCCAGTTAACTAAATTCCAGAACGCTTTCATATAGTTAGCTCGAGAATTTCTATAATCTATATAATAAGCATGTTCCCAAACGTCGCAGGTTAACAACGCCTTGTTTTCAGAAATCAGGGGTGTTAGCGCATTAGAAGTACTCACAATAGACAGGGTTTTTTCAGTCGTCATGACTAACCATGCCCATCCAGAACCAAATGTTTTAAGAGCAATATCAGTAAATTGGTTTTTAAAGTTATCAAAAGAGCCAAAATCACGCTCAATCAGTTCACGCAAGAGGCCTTGTGGCTCACCACCGCCGTGTGGAGATAAACATTCCCAGTAAAATGAGTGATTCCAGACTTGAGCTGCATTATTAAAGGTTGGACCTGTTGATGTTTTGATAATTTCATCTAAAGATAAACCGTGTAAGGCGGGGGTCTGTTCAATAATCTTATTAAGATTATCGACATACGTCTGATGATGTTTACCATAATGATACTGAAGTGTTTCAGCGGATATATGGGGTGATAAAGCATCGAGCGCATAAGGGAGCTTTGGTAATTCAATCATAAATATTGTGAGAACAGAGTCTTTAACGAGGCTAGTTCTCACCCTCCTTAGTATCAATAATATTGGTTCATTTAACGACTTTAATACTGAACAGCAATTAACTGGTCATTTCATGTAAGTTTTTTTCTAAATAAGAGATCACGCTTTGTAAAGATTCTTTCATTGCTGGACGACCTTTGTGCCAGTTTACAGGGCATACTTCACCATGTTGTTCGGCATGTGATAGCGCATCAAATGTTCTTAAGATCTCATGGATATTGCGGCCAATAGGAAGATCGTTAACGATTTGTGAGCGTACAATCCCTTGTTTATCAATAATAAAAGCTGCACGCAAGGCTACTTTTTTATCAAAATGTTCAACACCATACATCTGGCAAATTTGATGAGAGATATCAGATGCCATATCAAAACGTACAGGACCAATCCCTCCTTCATGAATAGAAGTTTTCTTCCAAGCTAAATGGCTAAATTGAGAATCAACAGAAATTGCAATAACTTTAATATCTCTTGCGTTAAATTCGTCGATAGCTTGATCAAGTGCAATCAGCTCTGTTGGGCACACAAAAGTAAAGTCTAAAGGATAGAAAAATAAAAGAGTATGGTGCTTATGAACATAGTCATAAAGACTAACATCTTTTTTAATCTCATTGTGCTCAGTTACAATCGTTGTTGTAAAGTCAGGTGCTTGGTGTCCAACTAAAATCATCTTTAACTCCTATTTTAATTGATGAATAATACTCTCTTGAGCAATATTAGCTTCTTTTAATAAGTCTTGTAGCTCTTGGGTTTGATACATTTCACTTACAATATCACATCCACCAACCAGTTCACCATTCACCCATAATTGAGGAAATGTCGGCCATTGTGCATAAGTCGGGAGAGTGGCACGAATATCCGGATGCTCAAGGATATTCACAAAATTGAAATTAATATTCAATGTTAATAAAATATGGGCCACTTTTCCTGAAAAGCCGCATTGAGGAAATTGTGGTGTTCCTTTCATATAAAGCAGTACAGGTGATAATTCAATCTGTTGTTTAATACGTTCTAATGTCTCTTGTGTCATCAACATCTGCGAGAAAAGGGTGTAAGACCCCGGGATAGCCACAGCTTGAAGCTGCCTGATCTCGCTCCTCCTCTTTGTAAAGTTTGCTATCTATCATGGATAAAGTTTTAACGCTCAGCTTTCAGATTAAGACTGGTTACCTGCAGCCATCATCTCTGTTGAGCGTAGAATGTCACTATACCAATTTTTAAGCAGGCTCACCAGCGGTTTTATGAGCTGAACCAATGAAAAATAACATAAACCCAGCAACATTAATAATCCAACATTTTGAATCAAAACGAAGAAGTAATGAGACGGGATAATCATCAACGATATCAATAAACTCATGGGTCTAAAGGTGAGATGCTGCAGCCAACGTTTAGGACTTAACCCTGCCCCTTTACTGATAATAAATGGAGCATCAAACGCATGAAAAGGTGATTTATGGATCAATAAATTGATAGACATTAAGGCAATAAAGAAATAACCGATTATTCTAGAATCAATACGTTGTATGGGGTGTGCATAGCTGTAGGCTGTCATTCCGAAAAATAAAAATAAGGCCATGATGGGCGTTTGACTGCGATATCGATAGAGTAAGTTGCCAGAGACTGGAATTAAGAGTAAAGCGATACTAAAAGGAAAAAGCGATAAGTTTGGTTTTGTTAAAAATAACAAACTCTTCGCTGTAAAAGCTTGTGCATAAGCAATATTGAGACCGCAAAGATTATAGGGTGTTAGTGTGAACAGAGCTAAGCCCGCTAAGAACCAACTCATGATCAGGATGAGTGCAGGATAAGGGGCCTGGTATTTCATTATTTTTGAAAAGAGCGGATGCATGATGTGATGACCGTACAATCCAAGTAATACTATCATGAAGATGATATAAACCATTAAATCTAGAGAAAGCAAAGAGTTTTTAATGAATGGAACTTTGAGAAGAAGGATCATCACATTGATACAGAACATTGAAAATAAACCGGTATTGCTGGCAAAGTTTGCCATTAATGAAGGAATCCTTAGGAAAGGATTGTTAGGCCAATAAGCATAAGTAACGAGGTAATCGTAACCCTGCTGATCGGCTTTAGCAACGAGTTGACTCCAAAAAATCATTATATGAGTCAGTAACAAGAGCACGGGGGTGTTGAATTCAGGTATTGCATATAATAACGATCCTTCCAGCATAAAATCACTTAACTTATGGATAAAGATGCTATAGGAAAAACCAATAAAAAAAATAATGAGCAGGCGAGCTATTGTGATAGAGCCTTGTTGCTCAGACGCTTTTAAATAAGGTGACCATAAAATGATGGTGCTGAATAATAAGACAACATCCACATAAAAATGATAATATTGCTGAATAAATCCTACAAAAAAAATTACACTACTTCCCAGGAGTTGTTGAATAATCCTGATTGATTTTTTTGAGGCAAGAGCATTAATCATAAAGACAATCCGTAAGAAAGAATAGGTACTGAAAATATGTTTAGTACCTATCCTAACCTATTATAAGTCGGTTTTCTAGAAGCTAGCTGTACCAGTAGCGGCGTTAATAGCATTAGTTGTTGCTACCGTTGGATTTGGATTAAAGTTTAATGCTTGAGCAAGATTTTGATTTTGAGCAACCATAGCGGCTAGCAAAGCTTCAATATGTTCATTTTGTCTAAAATGAATGTAGTCAAGCATAAGACGAGACGCTTCGATTAACGCTATTTCACGCAGTAACCCTTCAGTTGATGTTGTATTGAGTGTTGTTAACCAATCATTCGATTGCAGAATACGAGCAGTCCCCATAGTATCGAGAAATTGTAAAACAGAAATAGAATCAGTTGATCCTGAAGTTGATGAACTGGAAGGCGGAGTGCTAGCCACTCGTCTATTTTTGATTTCATTCAGCACATACTGAGAGAGAGAGCGGTATGATTTATCGATAATATTATCTGCTATAACCTCAAAATTGTCTGTATCTGGACAATAAGAGGTATAGCCACTCTGTGTTTGACTACGAAAAGGGACAAGATTTTTAGGATAGGGATCGGTGATATTTTGAATATAATCTCGAGCACGCAAATGGGCGTAAGTATTATAAGTATAATACGGCTCTGCAAGAAGAGATTCTGCGTTCATATCGCCATTAGGACTAGTAGTTGCTAGAGAATCCAGAGAAAAAACTGATTCATATCCTGTGCTTTTTAAAATAGTTTCGCAAATCTCATGATAATTTTCAGGGCAATATAAATAAAAGTGTTTAAAGACTAAATCTTTAGCTCCAGAAGTGCGAATAAGCTGATTAACTTTATCTGATCCAGTAAGAGTTAAGCCAGATCGTGTTAAAGCCGTTCTACTTGAAGGTTCTATAGGGTCAGTTATATTATCAGGATCGATAAAGCTACGCGCCAAAAATTCTTTGTAGCTATATAAGTTATTTGCATAGAGATAGTTATTTTTTAAGCTGTCAGTCAAATTGTTAAACCCATCATAATAGCTAAATGGCAATTGAAACATATAATTTTGTCGAGCGATTTGATAATTGGCAAAAAAGTTGTCTTGTGATGGTGATTTCATATAAAAAAGATAGGATGCTTTTTCTTCATCACGTATCAAATTATATTTATAAAAATCTAATAAGTCACTCATGAAGTTAATATTGCTTGATAAATTTACACTTGTACCATTTTGGTTAATCGTTGGAATATTTAAAGCAGAACTATAAGAGTTGTTTAATGGCCTAGTAAAGATTTGACTAACACCAAGGATAACATTGCTAGATGAATTATTAATAGCTGCAATAATATCATCATTTGTTGCCTCAGCATAAACAGAGGTTGTTATCACTGATAACAAAAAAAAAGGTAATAACCGCATTCAATGTACTCCATTGAGAAATGATTTTATTTTAATATAATCAGTTTATAGAAAAATTAATACTATCTTTTAGTCTCATTATATTCTGTATCGAAAACTCACGAGATACTCCACCCACAATTTTGTAAAAAATTTGGGCGCAGATGAATAGAAGAGGAGTTGTTAGAGTATTCATATCACCTACGAGTCAAGAAATATCAGGATCAGGACGAGCAAGACTTTTATACCCAGTTGATCTATTTGGGTTGAAAAAATCTTGATTTAATAAAGGTAAAATATCCGATCCTTTCATAGCCATCCGTGTTGTTGACAAATCATTGATCGGTGTTATAGCAAGACTATATAAGTCTGGATAGAGTGATTTAAAGGAAGCCTCAATGGCTCCTTCTATTTGCTCTTGGAGCAAAGAGGCCTGATCTGGGTCAACTATATTAATAGTGATGCTCTCGCTTTGCGGTATTGCATATAAATATGTTACTGGTAAAAAAAGACAATATAAGACAAGAGAGTTAAATCGCATTAGCTTGCTCCTGAGCTCTATTAAGTAAATTGATGCGTTCTTGAGAGAATATTCTAGAAAGTAGCTGTAGACGCTCAAAAATAATGTTTCTTTTCAGAAAGACGGCACTTTGACTTTCGGGATTTTTTTGTTTTTGTTCTTCAGCCCAAATAAGCAGACCAGAGACAAATCCAGGATTTTTTGTTTCAATCGAATGCATGATACGAAGGGCTTGAGTGAATTTAATAGATGTTAACAAATTAATCACAATTTCTTGAGATAATGTTGAAAAAGATGACGTCGAATCAATCACATCGCCAAGATCACGAATAAGTTCATCTAAAGCAGGATCTTCAGGGATCCAATCTTCACTGGCTTCTAAAGAACAAACAATTCTATAAAGAATTCTATGATCATATTCATGCCAAAAGGCGTGGACGCTTTCAAGTGATAGGTCTGGCATAGTAACTTCATACAAACTATTTTTTAATAGCATAAGATATCCTTCTTGAATCGACAACTTATAAACACTCTCTTTAGTGTTAAAATTTGTATTTATTTGCTAGGATCTTACTATTAGAGGAAAAAATGTGGATATAAAATGGGTTTTTGGAGCGGTATAAAAAAAGGGTTTGATTTCATTTTTTATATTAGACCTAAAAAATGGTTTGGTTGGGATTCATTTAAATCAACGACTTTAAAAACATATGATTCTATAAAAAATATATATACTATACCGACGCCCTCTAGAATAGAGAGTTTTAATCAAGCAGTGATGCGACATCAATTGACGGAAAATCAGATTGATAAGATTAAAAATAGATTTTATTGCTTTAGCATATTTTTCATGGCTTGGGCGGTAGCGATTATGATGTATGCTTTTGAAGGTTTTTGGCATCAGCAACTCATGAAAGGCGTGGTCTCGTTGAGTTTATGTTGTTTTCTTTTAGCACAAGCATTTCGATATCATTTTTGGTACTTTCAGATTTGTCAAAAAAAATTAGGTTGTACTTTTACTGACTGGTTAATGTTTATCAAATCATGAGAGAGTGATGCGTTTAATTTTTATTGTAGTAGCATTTTTATTCCCAACATGGGTATTTGCAACATCATATATTTTTGACGTTGTCTCAACAGATCTCAGTGTAAATTATTTGATCAATATTTTTGGTCCGATTAGTAATATTCTGTATAGTCCGGTCAACTCCGTGAGTGTGCTGATCAAAGCATTTTCTACTTGTTTAGTTGGCTTAGCATTCTTAACTGGAGGGTTTATTGGCTTTAAAACAGCATTTACTGGATCATCAGAGGGCAACATTTTCGGGGAAAAAATCTCTTCTCTTAGTGCCCCGCTGAAGATTGTTGGAGGTTTGGCGTTCTTAATTCCTGACTCAACAGGATACTCTACTATTCAGCACTTTGTCTTTTGGGTTATTCTCAATGGAGTTGGTTTTGCTAATCAACTTTGGAATCAAGTTGCTGTTAATTATGAAATGGGTAATTCATTAACAGTACAGAGTAGTAGTGCAGTTGAAGTCAATTCACAAATCGAAAACGTCACCAAAGATCTCTTTTATCTAGCATTGATGAAGTTAATCATTGAGTATAAAAAACCGGAGTCCTCTGAACTTCTTACCACGCCTATAGATTATGCTAGTGAATTTCAAGGTAGTGGCAAAGCCGGAGCTATCTGTTTTGGTCCTGAGGCATGCACTTATGAGGGATGTGTCGTCTTTGAGAATACTACTCTTACCAATTGTGAGGAGAATGCGGTTTCAGATTTTCCTGTCAAAGATTCTAGCGACAAGAATCAAAAGATGACCACAAAAGATCTTGCTATCATTTTTAATAATTTTATAGACAGTATTAAGCAAGAATCTCTCATTCTTTATCCCTTTGCTTATGATTTATCATACAGCAGCGAGAACTTTATTGATGGTGAACGTGAGGCGTTAGATGCTGGAAAATTCTTTGGTAAGGAGGCATGTTATAGCATTATTCAAGGCTATGAAAATGATCTGATAACAGCCTTGCTACCTTACGTTCCCAACAATAGCTCTACAGATGATGCTAATTCAATGAGGTCAAACGGATGGTTGGGTGCTGCTTTTTATTACTGGACGTTAAGCCAGCCATCACAAGATGGATCTGCAGCGATTAATACTCTTTTACATGCTTTAAGCTCTAATGCTGAGAGTGAATCTTTCTCTCAGACTATTTTTCCAAAGGTGACTGTAAGTGCACAAGATTTAACCGTGCATCAAAAAAAACTTAAAAATCAAGATTTAACCGAGTATCAACAACCACTTAAAAATTATGTCGATACTATTTTTCAAGCGAAAAACAAAATATCTTCCTCTTCTACCTATACAGCAATAATCAATAGTACTTCAACGGCAGGCTTAGATTCTCTCATGAAAATATCGGCTACAAATTTTCTTGTAGCCATGCTTATCCCGCAAGATAGAGATTATTACGCTGTGGATTATGACCTTAGTAAAGATAGATTTTCAGAGTTTATTAAGTCTAATGCCAGAGTCATTACCGGCGTTATTACGTTTATTCAAGTCATGGTTATTATAACCTTTCTCATGACTATGACGACTTTTTACTCAGGAATGAGTCCTGTGTGGAATATTATTGTCTATTTCGTTTGTACATTAACTTTTATGTTGATCCCTTTCATGACGATGATTATGGGAACAGCTATTATGGGCAGTATTTATATCGCTATGTTGCCTGGCTTAATTTTTGCGGCAGGCGTTTTGTCCTGGTTTTGTAAAGTCATAGAGCTTGTTATTGCGGCCCCTATTGTTTCTTTAGCTGTCATGATCCCCAGCGAAGATGATAGCGCAAGAATTCAGCATGCATGCATGCAACTACTTGTTGTGACCTTAAGACCAGCGCTCATGATCATAGGTTATGTGCTTGCATCAAAATTAGTTCAAATTAATATTATGTTTATCGGTGGTGCTTATAATTATTTGGGCCAAGAGCTTTCAGTCAATAGTACTGGGGGCGGTATAATGTTTTTAGTCATGATGTATGAGTTTACAACATTAACGACCGTCAGTGTTATTGCTAGAAGTTTTAATCTTATTAATATGCTTCCAGATCAAGTCTTTATGATGATGTCAGTACAAAGCGCAGATCAAGATTCTCAAGCTCTTATCAATCAATTTGAAGATAATATTGGTAAAGCAAACGAATCATTTAATCAAGTTTTTTCTAGTCTGGCTGGCTTATCTAAAGCTGTAAATGATGGTTTAAAAAAGATGAGCGATAAGAAAAAAGAAGATGCAACAAAATAATCAAAAAAAGTAAAAACATGATAAAAATTTTATATTCGTTGCAAAAAATGATTCAGGGTACTCCTTCTTGGGCAGCTCTTATCTTATTCATATTATTACCTATTGATATAGCTTTTGCTGACAATATCTTTAGTATTCAATACCCGCAAGATGATTTTTCGTTATCTTATATTAATATGCTGTTAGGTCCTTTGAGCGAGATAGGGCCTTATTTAAAAACAAATACATTTTCTTTTTTAGTAGTCAAGCTGTTATCTCTTTCTATCGCGGTAGCAAGTTTTATGGCAGCTTATCTTGTTTATAAAGCTACAATGAACTCCAGTCAGGAAGGAGTTTTTCTTGGACAACAATGGTCTTCAATGACAGTTATTTTAAGAGGTGTAGTAGGCTATGGTTTATTGACTCCTGATCTTTATGGTTATGCCTTGATCCAGAAATTTTTTATGTCCGTCATTTTGGCAGGTATAGGTTTAGCTAATCATCTTTGGGATATTATTATTGTCAATTATGAGAAAGGTAATAGTATGCTGAATGATTCAGCTTATACAGCAGATGATCAAACGATGGCTAATCACTTAATTCGAGTCGCTCTTTCTCTCAATTATTTAGTTGACAATCAATATATTCAGAGCAGCTATTTATTAAGCTTAAATTACGATGAAACAAAAGTACAACTTGAGGTGACTTATCTAAATGGAGCTAGTGGTGGTCGAGCTGAGCAGCAACCAGAACCATGGATCATTTTTCAATTGAATTCATCAAAATATACCAAGATATCTCCAGAAATGTTGGAGAATTTAACATATCTACTTAATATTTACTATAGTGATTCTATAGTGCAGGCTTTATCTACAGGTATCGCACAGTCGAAGAACGATGCTTCGACCACAATAGCAGCATTAACGCAACAAACACTGCAACCTGCTGATCTAAAGGCATGGGTTGAGAACCTGTATCAATCAGCGCATGCTGTAATGACGGTCACTCTGCCTAGTAGAGAGAATGAGATGAGTGGTTATCAGAAAGAAGGTTGGTTAACGGCTGGATCCATTTATTGGAAATTATCGCAAAATACAGCCTCTGAAAGCTACAGTGCAGCACTAGCAATTCCATCAACTTCAACTACCGATCAACAAAAGTTCTTCTCGAAGTTGAGCACAACAAACTTGAGCACGACTAGTGATCCTAATGTCATAGGATTAATAGACAATGTAACAGGACAATTGCCGGCTCAGCTTTCTTCTGAAATAGGCGACATTCCAGTTGATAGTCAGTATCAAGGATCGTTAGCAAGTATCAATTTTTCTTTTGGGTCGCTTAAAGGAGTTTATGAGAAAGTTATGAACGGAGAAGATCCGTTAAGAGATTTTATTGCTGATTGTCAAAACCTATTAAAATCAATCATTGTTTTTGTGACTGCTTCTCTTGTATCGATGATAGCAGTATCATTCTATAGTGTTCTACGTTGCCAATATCCCACATTTCATATGATTAGCTATTTTCTTGGTAGCGCACTCATATTGATTGTAAGTTTTTCATTTATATTATTACCGCCTGCAATATTGGGAGGGTATTATTTGCCACTCATACCTTTAATCATCTATACAGCCGCAGGATTTACCTGGTTATTTAAAGTCATAGAAGCAATTGTTGCTGCACCCATTGTAGCTGTTGCGCTGATAGAGCCAACAAATGATGATTTTGGAAAATCTGAGGCTTCTACAATATTATTATTGATGGTTGCTCTTAAACCCGCTCTTATGGTGGTTGGTTTTGCCATCGCTATGCGTATTAATATTATAGGATTTGTCATCTATTCTTATGCATTGAGTGGATTTTTGAATTTTGAGGATTTTATCTTTACGTCATCAACAGTGTTTATTGAGAAATTTATTGCCTATATCATCTTAGATCAAATGTCTGTTTATATGATTATTGCTATTGTAAATAGAGGATTTGGATTGATTCACCAACTCCCTGATCAGGTCTTTGGATGGATAGGAGGAAAAGGAGACGAGAGTGACGTTAATTCGATTGTTGATGAAGCAAAAAGTGGTGCTGAACAGGGAATTAAAATGATGAGTCAAATTTTTGATATTTGTAGCGGTGTTGCTAAAGTTGGTATGCAAGCTTCTAAGACATTTTCTGATGACAAATATAAATAAGGGTAATAAAAAAATGAACTCTTCAGATTGCACTGTAAAAAAACTTAATCGGATTTCCAAAACATTAGGACTACTTTGCTTGACAACAGCTCTTTATGCCGATAATTTTGAGTGGACTGTGGCTCCATCCGATACTTCATATCAGTTTTTAACATTTTTATTTGGAACGGTGTCTTCTGATTTAACCTGTAGCTACGGATCATCCTTAGGTTGTTCTAGCCTAGTGCCTATGCTTTTTTCCATCCTCAATCAAGGCGTGCTGGGTATAAGCGTTATTGTTCTAAGTTATTTTATGTTTACATCTACAGCCACCACCGCTCATGAAGGAGAATTTTTGGGTAAAAGCAATTCTTCTTTATGGGTGCCAGCGCGAATGGTCGGAGGACTTTCTTTTTTAGTCCCGTCTTCAACAGGTTATTCTTTATTGCAAGCTTTTATTATGAAAGTTGCACTTTATGGTGTAGCAATGGCTAATAATATCTACGGAACAGTACAATCTTATGTGATTAATAACGAAAGAAGTTTTGCTAAAGAGCAAGGAGGTACTCAACTAGAGCTCTCTTCAACCATGATTGAAAATTTTAGATCATTAGGGAACAACATTTTTCCTTTCCAATGTTGTTATGCTTATTATTCCACTCAAGCTGCTGTTCTTAATGCGCAGATTACAGAAAACAATATTTTAGCAGACAAACCAGATGGTGTTCAAGAGTTCATGGGGGATCCAATCGCAACCTTTTCTTTACCCAGGTTTTATGGTTGTAATACTTTTTTTTCATATTATTATTTAACACAGGGCCAAATAGACCAGCTACCTAGCGGCGTCTGCAATTATAACTCTACTCCAGAACCACTAAATGCGGCCACTGATAATACTGGAGGAGGATCGAATATATGTGGTTATTGGGAATATAAATATAGCCCAAATGATAAGAATACACAGCAGACGAAACTCACTCTTCAAGCTTTTGAAGCCAACCTTTATAATCAGGCAAGTGTTTTAGTTGATAAATATATTGCAGGTGATCAGGGCCTGCCCCAGTACTCGCCTACGTCTACGTCTACCGTTGATCAATCTAAATTAAAGGATGTTCAGCTAGGTATTGAAAATGCTATTGCAACGGCAGTGAGGGATATGACACCACCAGTCATGACAACTGTATCAAACGCAGGACCTCGTGATTGGTTATTATTTCCAATATATTTTTATGATTGGATAAACAAAGGCAGTAGTAGTCCTCCCAATAACTTCGGTACGCCTTCTTATTATAAAGAAGGCACAACAAAAACTCTGGATAAACAATATACAAAATTTCAGAGTAATATTGGATCGAACGGAGCCGATTTTTTTAATTCAACAAAAATTAATAACGCATTAATCCCCGAGACAAGTGCTTTTACGTTACAAGAGTTATCACCAGATAATAACAATGGTCCTGCTAGTAAGATGTATCATTATATAACAAATGATTTTTTTAAAGAAGGCGGAGATCCGTTGATCAGTTTGGCTAAATTTGGTCAGGATCTTCTTAAACTTTCTTTTGGTGTTATGCTGAGCAGTATGATTATCGGCGGAACTGTTATGGGTTTATCGGCCATTTGCTCTTCAATCTCTTCATCTTACGCGATCGGTACGGGCGTTGCTGCAGTTGGATTTATTGTGAGTTTTATCATGGTGTTTGGCATCATGATGCCATTAGGAGTGAGTTTAGGAATTTATCTGCCATTATTACCTGTAACGATGTATTCCCTTGGGGCATTGATGTGGTTTATGACAGTTGTCGAAAGTATGATTGCAGGCCCTGTTATCGCCTTAGGTTTAGTCATGCCTAGTCAAGATAGCATGGGTAAAGCTCAACCATCAATATTGATGATGTTTAATCTTTTCCTGAGACCATCGTTAATGGTTTTAGGTATGGTCTTTGGCGCTAAGCTTTTTGATATTTTCGCTATTTACTTTACAAATGTTATGATTAATGGCTTTGGAGCAGTGAGCAATATGGCCGGATTTAATGAATGGTACGGCTTGATTTTTGTTCTTTTCTTTTTCTTTTATGGATATTCGATTGTAGCAGTTGCTCAGCGCTGTTATTCAATGATTTATATCTTACCAGATAGAGTGATCTCTTGGATTGGTGGCCAAGCTGGAGGCTTTAGTGAGGTTGGACAAGATCTGCAGGTCATGCAGCAAGGTCTCACTAAAGGCGCAGAAGAAGCTAAAAAAGGAATGAGTTCTGTGACTTCAGGCGCTATGGAAGCCTCAAAAGGCTTTGCTAAAGCTGCTAAAGAGAAAGAAGAGAAGGCTGCCAAAGGGAAAGCGAAAGAATAATGAAACGAAAAAATGAATGGCGTATGAAGACGAGGTCTGTCACAGAGACTAACGTGTTCATTCATTGAAGTTTATTGAGCATATGAGGCGCGCTTTATTGTGTTGTTCAGCCTTTCTTGAGAGGAATAATTGTTATGATCTTTAAATTAATACGCAAATATTCTTTATTGTTAATGATCTTAACATCTTCTTTTTTGGCTTGGGCCATCATCGAGATCGGATTAGATCCTGACTCTGATATGGCAAGATCTTCTGATTTTAAGCTGACGATATCTCCTGCTGATGCTCTTGGCCCTAAAGCGTATTCAAATGCTAAAGCGTATAAACTTATTACGTATATTTTTGGAACAATGGATACATCTTCTATTGTTTGCGCTGATCCAAGTTGTTCTAGTTTAATGGGTACGCTTTTTTCCATGTTTAATTCAGGTCTTCTTGTTATTGCTGCTTTATTTTTGAGTTATGTTATTGTCGCAACAAGTTTTTCTGAAGCAAATGATGGCACCTCTTTGTCTCAAAAGTATGCTTCATCAATTATTCCACTGCGTTCCGCATTAGGACTGGGTTTTTTAGTACCAACATCAACTGGGTACTCTCTGCTTCAAATCTTTGTGGTGAAAATCGCTTTATATGGTTCAAGTGCTGCTAATACCATGTGGCATTATTTATTGGATTATCATAATATGACCGGCTTGCCAATAGGCAGAGAATCTTTATACGATCAATCCTCATCAATCCCTGGCACGTTATGGACATCACAACAAATTGTTACGGACATGAATCAAATCGCAGTCTGTAATGCTTATATGAATGTTCTTGGCGCTAATGGTGGCCGAAGCAAACAGTTTGCCAGTAAAAGCGGCCCACCAGACAGTGCTTTTTTTACTGCTTATTGGGAGAAGGATTGGGAGAAGGACTCTAATAAGATGGTCACATACCTTAAAACAGCCCCCTATGATGCGTCATCCGAAACCTACGTTCCGGGATTTAACAATACGTGCGGAGAAATGAGCCTTTCTGAAGGAAGTGAAGAATTAAGCCCTGCGCTTGCTAATATGATGTTCACCTATATGAACGCAATAACATCAGTTGCAGAAAATTTTGTTAAAACTTTTGTGAATGCAGGATCTCCACTGGCTATTGAGACTGAAGCAACAAATAATTATAAAGAGCAATATATTCTTATTGCCAATCAACTAGAAAGCGATTTGCAATCGTACTTTTATGGGCAGACAAAATCCTCGAGTGAGGGTAATAGTAACGATACTGAATGGTTAGATATTCCTGCCAATTTCTTCAGTTTATTAAAAGAAGCTGCAACAAAAGGAACTGCAGTAAATTTAACATCAAACCTTACCACTAAGACTGCGATGATGGAGCAAACGGTAGACTATGATAATTTAAATGACAATATTGACGCTACCTGTAATTTTTATTCAGCAGAGCCTAAACGCAGTAGTGGTTCGATGTCTATAACTTTTGCAGGATCTCCAGGTGCAACAGCTGAGATGAATAGACAGTTGGAATCAATGGAGAATGAGGTTGCAAAAAACGATGCCTTATTAGGTTTATCAACTATAGGAACCTATTGGTTAAAATTAGCTTTAGATTTGTTGATCGCAGGGTTTTCTGTAGGATTGATTGTCACAACTATAACAGGTGTTGCATCAGATTATCTTAATATTGAGTGGTTTGGTATTTTTACAAGCTTTGTTGGGATTATTTTGACCATATTTCAATCTATGGCTATGTTGATACCAATAGCAACTGTTTTTGCGATAGGGCTTCCTATGATGCCTTTGATTATGTTTACCGGCGCGATTTCAACATGGTTAGTACAAACAATAGTCGTTGTCGTAGGCGCCCCAATGATCGCATTAGGATTGATTGCTCCAGGTCCAGGTCTTGGCAAAGCCGAGCCTGCACTGTTGTTAATCCTGAACCTTTTTTTAAGACCAAGCTTAAATATTTTAGGTCTGGTTGCGGGAGCAAAGCTTTTTAATATTGGATTTTTATTTTTTACAAACGCTTTTGTATCAACAGTGAATGATAGTTTCTACATTATGAATGTGGATTCTACTTCATTAATGAGTATTGCTTCTATTATGTTTCTTTTTGCCTACACTTTTATGATTTCAGCTTTATGTTCACGCTGTTATGCTTTGATTTATTTATTACCCGATCGAGTGCTAACATGGATCGGCGCACCTGCTCTTCCAAGTCAAGAAATCCAAGCGATTTTACAAGCTTCACGCAGGAACTTACAGCAAGCTGCTCAAACAGGAATGGAAGCTGGTACAAAATTGATGGAAGGTATTACAGAGCAGTTTCAGTCCGCCAGCGAAACAGCGAGGGATAACAAAGAAGAGAAAAAAGAACGAGAAAAAGATTTGTTGGGATTATTAGCTCAGAGCGTTGGTCTTGATAAAGAGAGTAAAGAAATAAGAACACAGTCTATCGGAGAAGTAAAAGAGCAGTTAAAGCAAATAAAAGAGAAACAAGGAAAAGCGGCATTACCAGATCCAACAACACCTATTGCAAATAAAGTTGCTCTCAGTGAGTTTGATAAAAAAGATCTTGAAACATTACAAAAAATTGCTGCTGATCAGTTAAAAGATCCAGAAGATAAAGCACTATTAGATAAGCTTCAAGCTCTTCCAAATAATGACTATAAGAAAGAAACATTCACAACACAACAGGTAGAGAGGTTAAAAAGTCTTTTAAGCGGTGAACCTGAGGTAGAGAGGTTAAAAAGTCTTTTAAGCGGTGAACCTGAACTTGCAAATCGTGTTCGAGACGCTGTTCTTTCTAAAAATGAGGAGAAACTCCTTAAGGACACCAACAGCCCTGTTAAGTTAGCACTCTTTCAAGCGGCTAGCGGTCTTTATTATCGATTCAGCGCTCCAATAGAATATGCTCTCTCTACACTGCAGGCGGCGGCGACCAGGAATAATCCTGAGGGTGCTGAACAAATAAGAGCCGATCGTGATGCTAAGTATCAAGAACGTACAGAGCAGTTAACGACAGCTAAAAAGCTACAAGCTTTTGCCAATGATAGTATACAACAAGCAGTAACAAAAACAGCTGTTGATACAGCATCAACTGTATCACGTGGGGTATCAAGTATAGCAAAACAGGCTTATGATAAAGCTGGGGGTGATTTTCTTGATTCCAAGTTGGCTCCAGTGATAGAAAAAATCGATTCTAAGCTTGTAACTCCAATCAGTAAAGGAATGACCTATGCTGCTGATAAGGCAATATATGCTATCAGAAATATGAGCGTTGAGCCTGGTGCGGATTTTGGAGCAACAATTGAGCAGCGAGCAGTGATGGCTGCTGCTCGAAATCTTGCTTGGGCAGGAGAGCGTGTAGGATCTATAAAATTAGGGACAACGACAGTTGGAACTGTGGCTGCACAGGGAGGCGCACTGATCGCTGCTGGTGTTGCATCTCCTTATGTCTTAGGGAGTAAGGCTAGCGCTTACGTTGCTCATTCACGTGTAGGACAAGCCATAACTTCTGGTATGACCGTGGCTGCCACTGTAGCTGATTATCCTGTGAAGGGAATATCTTATATGGGTTCTACAGTTTCTAAAGGTTATTCTAACGTTGCTTCTACAGTTTCTAGAGGCATAACCTCAGGTATAGAGAATACATCGCTTTGGTTTAGTGATCGTTATGGTTCTATGGTTGCAGGGGCTTATAGCTTTGTTTCAAGAAACAAATGAATATGATTGGTCTGTAAAAAATTAGCATAAGATCTATCGACCGATACCAGCAATGTATTATTGCTTCATTGCAAGCTTATCTTCTTTAGGGGTTGGGTCGTTCATCTCAATGATCATTCATGGGCGAGAAGAGCGCGTTAGGTTCGAGTGTAAAAAAGCAAATTAATATTTTTTTTCTCTTTTAGGTTTAAAACTTTTATCTTGATTGACAATAGACAACAGTTGTACTGTCGCATCAACAGATAGACCAAGAATTTTTGCTATTTTGCCTATAGAGCAAAACATCTTTAAATAACAAATTAAAACCCATCGGATGACTGACTGCATATCTTTTGCAAAAGCAATATTGGTTAAGTCAGTAAAAATTGACTCAGTACTCCCTGAGCCTTGTTTTTTCTCACAATCCAGGCATCGATAAACGTAAACACTCTGATCGGTAATTGTAATTTTTATATTTTTGGAATAACAACGAGGGCAAGTTAATCCATTGCGCCAGCGAAATGCTCTTAAAGCTATCATGGCTTCTTCTTCACCAATTAATGATAAAATGGCTGCTGCACGGTTATCCTCATTGATATATTCAGAACCCATCGTTGCTATACGTAATGCTTCTAAAGATCGTCGACGGGGATTGGCTGCATGTTGATTTGTGTTAAGACTTTCATTCAATAATGGGCCAAATTCATCTGCAATAAACGATGGAGTCGGTAATGGAGGTATATGAGAGAAAGAGTTTGTTCCAATAAGATCGTCAATCTCATTTTTTTGGCGCACATCCATAATAGGTTGATTAGGCACACGCATATGACCCTGCTTTTCTTTTTTTTTAAACCACCAATCAAAAAAACTCATTTTTTATCACGATTCGCTGATGTAACTCTTAGTGTAAATGAAGTTGGCTCTTTATTCCAGAATAAAAGAGATACAGAAGTCTTTAAAAAGCTGATCATTAAACTCACTTGATCATGCTAGAAATAGCATTCTTTCAAGAATACTCTGACAAATATATAGGTCTAAAAAGCAGGATATTGGGTCAGATGTTACTATCAGGGCCTGGGGAAGGCAACAACCGTGATCTGCAGGTGCTCACCAATCTTTCATCAACAAGATTAGTGAGTAGTTTTAATAATATCAGTGAACAGAATGACTGACTTATACGAGTTTTAAGATATTTTCTGATTTTTGATGATGTTTATAATTAATATTATGCTCATTAAATCTTTTTTGATAGATTGTGAAAATATTATTAAATTTGGAATGATATTGCGTGTATGCTAAAATTGCTGATAACGCATCTTTAGAGTCCAATGCATCACTCGAAAGCGATTGAATGGATTGAATTAAAGCTTGATTGCTCATAATGATAGAAATCCTTATTTAGAATTATGCACTTTTTAGATCATTATTTTTTTGAAGTTCGGCATTGTTGAGAACAGCCTCAATCTGACTATGTTTTAAAAGTTCATTAAAAGAGAGATCTTCAATTTCTTGACTATTAAAGATTTCTGTTAATACTTGTCTGCCTTTTAAAATCAACTCTAATTCTTTAAGATCATTTAAACGTTCTTGAGCGCGAGCAATCAGATCCTCATTCCACACTTTGTTGTTTGGAAGTAAATGCTTAGCAATAAGATTTAAATCATTAATGAGTGATTGATTAATCTGTGCGCCTTGAATTTTATGCTCAACAGCAAGAGCCAATCTATTTAATTTTAATCTGTCATAAACTTTTTGAAATTGACTTAATACCCAACGACCACCTTCAGGAGCAAAAAAATCATTCATATTTAAAAAATCAACCATTTTTCTTTGAGCAAGTTTTTTTTCTTCCATTGCATCAACAATAGGCTCAATTAAGATACTAAAGAGTATTGAGAATAAAACTTTTGGTCTATTAACACGATGAATAATCTCGGCTGCTTTAGGGTTGCCTGATTTAAGTTCAGTTCGAGTCAAACCTTGTTTGATCAATTCACCATGTTTTTGACGACGTTTACGCAAATGATCTATCATCGAGCCGATATTCTGAGCATTAATAAAAGATTGATCGAGACAATATAAAGATGAAAGATTATTTTTTTCATCGTACGTTGACTTGAGCATGTCTGCAAAAAGAGGGTGGGCATAATAATGCTTAAGCTCAGGAATGATCAGGTCGTAACCGTGATGCGAGCATAATGCAAGAGCTTCTTTTATTTGGCCCCATTTATTTTTGTTTTTCTGTTTTTTAACAAGTTGATAAAAATCTTGGATAAGCTGAATATCAGGATTGTCTGTTAAGAATGTAGAAAGATGTGCTTTTTGTACCGACAATACGTCATGAGCATCATCGTAACTTTTTGAATTTTCATGCAATAAAAAAACTACTATGCAATTCCTTTTGTTATTCACATAAATCTCCCGTTTTATTTGTTAGCAGTATAGTTATAATCGTCTTTAAAGCAAATGAATTTTAAAAAATTTTTTCATCATTTCTTAAGGTTAAAACCTCACAACCATTATCAGTGATAAGAATGGTGTGCTCCCATTGAGCAGAAAGAGAGCGATCTTTTGTCACGGCCGTCCATCCATCAGAAAGTATCTTAATATGACGTGCACCAAGATTGATCATTGGCTCAATGGTAAAAATCATCCCCGGCTTTAAAATTAAATTATCCTCAGGGACATAGTAGTGTAACACTTGTGGTTGCTCATGAAAATCAGTACCAATACCATGACCGCAAAATTCTCTAACAATTGACAAATTATTTTTATGAGCAAACTCTTGAATGGTTTTTCCAACAATATTGAGTGGCAAACCTGGTTTCACTGCTCTTATTGCTTGGTATAAAGCCTCTTGCGTTAAATCAACTAAACGTTGAGCGAAAGGTTTAACTTTCCCTATAGAATACATTTTTGAAGTATCACCATAAAAACCATCTTTTTCAATAGAAACATCAATATTGATAATATCTCCATCTTTCAAAACAGTATGATCAGGAATACCATGACAGACAACGTGATTTAATGAAGTGCAGATCGATTTAGGAAATCCTCTGTAGTTTAAAGGAGCAGGACGAGCTTTTAATTCATAGACAATATAATCGTGAACAATTTTGTCTAAGTCACCAGTTGTTACACCTTGACGAACCTCTTGATCAAGTATCCTAAAAATAGTAGAAGTTAGCTGGTTAACTTCTCTCATTTTAGCAATTTCTTCATTAGTTTTGATTAAGCCCATAATGACGATGCCCTCTAAAGCTATATTTTTATTTCATTTTGTTGTAGTATATTGGAGTTAGAGCAATATATTAATTGAAGTTAAGATGAAAATACAATTATTTAATTTGCGGCAATGACTTTAATTTTAAATAAAATCACTTTCAAGTCGCATTGAAAAACAAATTATTTTTAGCATTTAGTCAATTGTTCAAAAAGCTCAACACTTAATAGAAAACCAAACATAAAATAAAGTGTTATCTTACATACTACTTTATTTTATCACTTAAATAATCAAAAAACGTTTGCGCATCAAGAATATTATTGGGTCCTCTGGGTTGTAATATTTGGTCAAACGTGGTTGTTAACCCAAAAAAAGGAAAAACACATATGTCATTAGCAACTTCAACTTTTACTCCTGTCGAACTTTCCATTGAAGGTATGTTAGATCACGGTTTACACCTGGGTCACTTATCACGCTATTGGAATCCAAAAATGAAAGAATACATTTTTAAGGTTCGTTACGGTGTGCATATTATTAATCTTGTTAAAACAGAACGTTGTTTTAGAAGAGCACTCAGTTTTATTGAAAAGATTGTCAGTAAAGGTGGGAAGATTCTGTTCGTTGGTACTAAATCAACTGCGAGCGATATCGTTGCTGAGCAGGCTAATCGATGCCAGATGCCTTACGTTAATCATCGTTGGTTAGGTGGTATGTTAACAAACTTCAAAACTGTGAAGTTGTCAATCAACCGTCTTAGCAAATTACAAGAAATGAAAGAACAAGGCATTTTAGAAAAGCTTACCAAAAAAGAAGCTTTGATGAAGTCCAGAGAAATCGAGAAGCTTGAAAAAACTCTTGGCGGTATTAAAAAGCTTTCACGTCTACCAGATGCTCTTTTTGTTGTTGACGTTGGTTACGAAGATATCGCTATTAAAGAAGCAAACAAACTAGGCATTCCTGTCATTGGTATTGTTGATACTAATAATAGTCCTGATGGTATTCAGTATATGATTCCAGCTAACGATGATGCTATTCGTGCTATCAGTTATTCATTATCACTTGCTGCTCAACTTATTGAAGAAACACGTACTCGTCATAGCGAAGCTCAAAAGCAAGATGTTCGTCAGTTAGCGCGCGATACTCATAAAAAAGCTAAAGATAAAAAAGAAGAAGTGTCTACTACTAAAGAGCATACTCCTCAGGAAGCTGAAGTTGCAGCTCCGATCGCAGATGTGGCTCAAGTAACAATTTCTGCTGCAAGTGTAAAACAACTCCGTGAAATTACTGGTGCAGGTATGATGGAGTGCAAAAAAGCATTGGTAGAAGCTCAAGGTGATTTTGAAAAAGCTCAAGAATTTTTAATTCAGTCAGGGCAAAAGAAAGTTGCTAAATCTGCTGCAAGAATCGCTGCTGAAGGTGTTATTGAAATTGTTCAACATGACAACTTTATTGGTTTAGTAGAAATCAATTGTGAAACTGATTTCGTAGCGCGTGATGCAACATTCCAAGGTTTAAGATCACTTGTCAAAAAAGCTATTGTGAGTCGCCCCGCAACTCTAGAAACATTATTAGCTCTAGAAGTTGATGGCGCTACCTTAGAGCAGCATGTACAACAAGCGATTACTAAGATTGGTGAGAAAGTTACAATTCGTCGTGCTCAATTCGAAGATTTTGAAGCCGGTAAAGTAGGTTTTTATAACCACTCAGGTAAAATGGCTGCACTTGTCACCTTGGATAAAGCTGATGAAACGTTAGCTCGTGATCTTGCAATGCATATTGCTGCAATGAACCCACAGTATCTTTCATCCGCGGATGTTCCTCATGATGTTTTAAATGCACAAAAACAAATTTTTGTGGAAGAACTGACTGAAGAAGAAAAAGCATCTAAAGCCAAAGATAAGATTGTAAAAGGACGTTTAGAGAAGCATTTCTCTGCTCAATCTCTTTTAGATCAAGCGTTCATTAAAAATCCTGATCTCACGATTGCAGCGTTACTAGAGCAAGCTCACGCAACAATTTTAAAATTCATTCGCTTTGAAGTCGGTGAAGGAATTGAAAAACAACACGTTGATTTTGCTCAGGAAGTAATGCAGCAAGCTAAAAGATAATCATATATTATGCTCACTGAGTCATAATATCTTTTTATACAGAAGCTTTGTGGACTGTTAAAAACTCACTATACTCACAGACTTTATCAAAAAAAGTCTGTGAGTGAGTTGTTGATAGACCCTCTTTGTAGCGTGACAAATCACTTTCATCATCAATATTATTTGCCAAAAATTTTTTAGCGCAGACCAAATCATTCCTATCAAAATACTCCTGTTTTTTTCTTGCTATCAGAGCAACTGTTTTTTATCATAAGTCAGTCTTAATTAAAAATTACCGTATAGGTGGCTCAATGTCTTCACAATCACTCCCTTATCCTAGAGTGCTGATTAAATTATCAGGGCAAGCCCTTGCTGGAAATAAAGGTTTTGGAATAGATCCTATGACCTTACAGTATTATTCTGCTGAAATAGCACAAGTCAGAGAATTAAATGTAGAAATAGCTATTGTTATTGGTGGCGGTAATTTCTTTAGAGGCTCTGAATTAGCACAAGTCGGTATTGATCGTATTACTGCCGATCATATGGGGATGCTAGGAACGATTATGAATTGTTTGGCTTTTCGCGATGCTCTCGAGCAGCATGGTGTTGCAACACGCATTATGTCGTCTATCCCTATGTTCGGTATCTGCGAGCATTATGATTATAGAAATGCCATGCAGCACTTAACTCAAGGTAAAGTTGTTTTATTTGCTGGAGGCACTGGTAATCCCCTAGTAACAACAGATACATGTGCGAGCTTAAGAGCAATTGAAACAAAGTGTGATTTACTTATTAAAGCAACAGGAGTCAATGGCATTTATAATGCCGATCCTCATCTCAACCCTGCCGCTCAATTACTATCAACAATGACATTTGCTGAAGCTATTGAAAAAAAATATAAAGTTATGGATCTTTCGGCATTTTGCCAATGCCAAGAGCATAATTTAGATATTAATGTTTGTAATCTTTCTCATACTGGAACATTAAAAAATTTACTACTTGGTCACCATGTTGGTACACGAGTCATAAAATCTAAATAGGAGTTAATTATGTTTGATGCAAAAAATCTTACCGATAAAATGGATAAAACCATTGAAGCGTACAAAAAAGAACTTTCAAAACAAAGAGTAGGTAGAGCTCAACCAGCCTTAATTGCTAATCTTGCTGTTCAAACCTACGGTTCAGAGCAGCCTTTATCGCAAATTTCTTCTATCAGTGCAGAAAGCTCTACAGTTCTTGCTGTAAAACCATGGGATAAAAAATTAATCCCTGCTATTGAACGCGCCATTCACTCCAGTGATCTTGGTTTGAACCCAATAACTTCAGGTGATACTGTGCGAGTTCCATTACCACCTTTAACAGAAGAACGTCGTAAAGACATTGTTAAACATATTAAAACAGTTGCAGAACAATCTAAAGTCGCTTTACGTAACTTAAGAAGGGACGCTAATACTGAAATTAAGACTTTGGAAAAAGACAATAAAATTAGTGAAGATGAGTCTAAACGCTTTCAAGACAAAGTCCAAGAACTTACTGACAAGTTTATCAAAACTATTGATACAATTACTCAGGAAAAAGAAACTGAAATGATGAAAATTTAAAACGTTAGACGTCATGGAATTAAAACATTTGGCGATTATTATGGATGGTAATCGTCGATGGGCTGCTGAACATGGAAAAGAGGCTTATCAAGGACATTTGCAAGGAGCGAAAAAAGCGCGCGATTGCCTTGCAGCCTGTCTTAATGCCGGCATTCCATATGTCTCGCTTTTTGCTTTTAGTAAAGAAAATTGGTCTAGAAGTCAGCAAGAAGTTGCATATTTATGGGATATTATTGCTTTACAATTGCAAGAAACAACTTCATTTCTTATGAGTCAAGAAGTAAGATTTATTGCTATTGGCGATAAAAACAATTGGCCCGCCAAAAGCCGAACAATTTTAGAACAACTCATCAATAAAACACAGCATTTTACAAAAATGACGGTTTTACTTGTCTTGGATTATTCAGGTCAATGGGATATTGATCAGGCTGTAGTACGAGCTGCAGAGAGCGGGAACGCGCTAGAATGGAAACGATTTTTATTAACCAGTTCTTATCCTGATCCTGATATCTTAATTCGTACAGGTTGTGAAAAACGCCTATCAAATTTTTATCTCTATAATTTAGCGTATACAGAACTCTTTTTTCCAAAAGTATATTGGCCTGATTTTACAGAAGAATATTTAAAAGAGATTTTGAGTCAATACACTAAAAGAAAACGTCGTTTCGGTGTAGGAGTCATAGCGAGTTAATAGTAAGGAAATTTCTCGATGAGCAAGTTTATAATCAGGTCGATTTCGGTCTTTATGCTTTTTATAGGGTTAAGCGCTTTTTATGGAATCCTTTCGTTGCTTAATCTCACCCCATATTTTTTTAAAGGTCTCTTTTATGCGATTATTATAGGGGTATTGATAGAATTCATTTCGGCTATTTATTATTCCAATGACTTATCAGTTGGTTGTAAACTTAGACAAGTGCTTTTAATTTTAACAGGAACACTGTTCACTATTTCTTTTTGCTCAATACGGACATTATCTTACGTCAATATCCTCTTGTTTTCTTTTTTAAGCATCTTGTCTCTTATTTATAGTGCCAGTTTTGCACAAAAACATAATCGCTTATTAAACATGGGCGCTATCATCGCGCTAGTATGTTTTACACTTTTGACGCTGCATCAGCTCTACCAACTTATTATTGATCAAAATATTATGGCTATAATCAGCCTGCAAGTCATAGCCTCATTATCCGATTCAATAGCTTACGCAGCAGGTTCATTGACTCAAGCCAAGCCTTTGGGCTTAGTCGTAAGTCCAAATAAATCAGCTATCGGTTTTTTGAGCGCCGTTATGCTAACTCCACCATCGTATATCTTTTTAGGACAATATGTCCCCCTTATGGATTTTTCTTTATCATGGATATGCTTCAGTACTATTATCGCAATTTTAGGAGATATGATTTTTTCTTTAGGTAAACGCATTTTAATGATTAAAGATTATGGATCACTCATGCCGGGGCATGGAGGGGTCTTAGATAGATTAGATAGTCTTTTTGGATTGATAAGCTGGTATACATGGCTTTGTTTAACAAACATTATATGATTCTCCACTTTTGTTGTTGAGGATTTGAATATCAAAGGCATGGTCAAAAACCGCAAACTTGCCCGCACTCTCCAT
>RFNU01000006.1 GCA_009927065.1 bacterium
AACGTTCAAGAATTTTATTTTTAATTTCTAACTGACGTTTTTCTTTTTGAATACGACGAAGAAAAGCATAATGAATAATCTGTGTGAAATACGCAAATGGGTTCTGTGATTTCTCTGGATCAAAGTTATGAATATATTGAACACAGTTTTCAATACCATCAGAAATCATATCTTCCTTGAACATATAGTTTACGAAGTTTGGTTTGAAAGAAGATGATTTGCAATCTTCAAAAAACACTCACCAATATATCTTGGTATTTCTGATTTTGTATCCCATCCTTTTGATCTATCTTCTCTTGTTGGTTCTCTACCATACTTTCTAATAAAACTGATTTCAACATCCTCACGATACTTTGTGAGAGCAGCAAGAAACTCTTTGTTATTAACATAATGCTCTGACCTTTTTCTTTTGGTCATAATGTTTGTGGTTATCATAAGTTTTACTCATTATTATGTAGATATTATAACACTTTTAAAAATAGTTGACAAGTTTCTCAAATCTGATAGAATAACCTTTGTGAGGGTTGAAAAGTTATATTAGCTACTTTCATAGAGCTTCTCTAAGATATCTTTAGCATCATTCACACTTGAAAGATATCCCATTTGACGATTAATGTTTGATTCATTATTTTTTCTCTTATAAGATTGTCTCAAATAAGATTGATACATTGCAATCATTTCAATATCATAAGATTCAGAAAGAGTCAAAACATCATCAAGTTTGATAATAAACATATCTTCTGTTGTCGTCTTTAACCAGGGTTCTATCTTATATCCAGATTCACCACTTCTACTTTTATATTCAGAGATTACAATTGGGTTTGATACAATCAAAAAAGTTCTCTCTTCCTCTTCTGAGGCTGCAACTTTGGCAAAGACTTCTTCACCAGACTTAAGTTTGAGAGTGCAGTAAAAATCTTCCTCTATCATTTTTTTAGTTTTATTGTGACTATTTCATAATTAAAGTTTTCTTCATTATATATTTTGATTCGTTCTATCAAATGATTGAGTGTATAATTCTTTTTTGAGTTATAAGTACAATCATCGGCAATATCATAAAGTGTTGCTTTGACTTTATCTTTACCTTTACGAAGAACTCTTCCAATACTCTGAAGATTTCGTATTCTTGATTTACTTGGTGAGGCAAAAATTACATTATGTAGATTTTTGATATTAATACCAGTGGAAAATGTTCCATAGGAAGCAACTATAATCGCATTCTTTTTCTTTTTCAGTAATCTCACGAACTAATTCTCTTTCTTCAGCATTCACTCCACCGTGAATAAAAAAGACTTTACGATCACTTTGCTTATTTTTATTTATATTTTCGTAAAGTATTGCTCCGTGTGTTTCTACTCTTGAATATAATACCAGAGTGTTTCCCTTTAGATCTAAAGTCAAGTTTGTGATAAACCTATTTCTTGTTCGTGAGAAATGAGATATTGTATTTCATCTTCATAGACATCAAACTTTTGAGGAGGATGTTTAAGGACAATACACTGAATATCTAACTGTGAAAGATGACCTTGTTTCATTAACTCATCAGTTCTCGTAACTTTATAAGAAGGACCAAACAATCCCTCTA
>RFNU01000129.1 GCA_009927065.1 bacterium
ATGATTAAACTTATAATCCTTGATGTGGATGGTGTTCTTACTGATGGCACCAAATATTATGATCGTGATGGGAAAGTAGTTCTTAAACTTTTCTGTGATAAGGATTGGACTGCCATTAAAAGATTTCGTGCTATTGGAATTCCAGTTGTTTTTATAACTGGAGATCCTTATAATGAGATCATTCTTAAGAATAGGAATCTTCCTGTTGTAGTGAATCGTGGCGAAGGATTTCATAAAGACAAAGTAAATTATCTTGAAGAAGTTCTTGATGATTACAATTGTCTTGCAGAAGAAGTTGTTTATCTTGGAGATGATCTTTTTGATTATGGTATAATGAGAGAGGTTGGATATCCTTATTGTGTGTTAAATTCACCAAGAACTCTTCAAGACATTTCTGCAGTTCTTCACTGTAATGGTGGAGAAAATGCAGTAATGTGTTTGTTTGAATATCTGGAGGATAGAGAATTAATTCCGGTTGTTCCTTATGATGAGGTAATGTCTAAAATTTATGAACTTGATTTGAAGGAAAACTTTTAATGAAAGACATTTCGCTTTATGGGCATCTGACTATTGATACGATTCTTGACGGTAATTCTGAAAAGAAAAGTTTAGGATCAATGGCAAATGTTTGGAGATCTTTACTTGAGATTGATTCAACAATAAATATTGGACTTTCTCCAATTGATGTTGGTCAAGCACTTATCTATATTGATAAACTTTTAGCACAAAGGTATTCAAAAGCAAATTTAAATCTAGTTCAACATAAAGTAAAAATCTTTGAATCAAAAGTTCATCATCTCATTTATCTCAATGAAATGTCTACTCACGATTTTATTCCAAAACTAAATGGTATTATCACTGCAGACATATGTTCTGGAAAATCATTGAATAAAGATTTACTTAAGTGTGTAGATTATCTTTTTATTTCTGATGAAGATATTGATGGCAATCTTTCAGATTACGTGAATACAATAAAGGGGTATGTGATACTTCATAGTTCATCAGGAAGCGTTGTATCAAATGGAAAAGATGAGTTTTTCTATAAACTTCCTAAAGATTTAATACTGAAAGGTGTTAATGTTCTTGGTGCTGGTGATACATTTGCGTCTTGTTTCTTATATAAATTGCTAAGGAATGAAGGAAGCATCCACAACTGGATTGAATTTGCTCATTTAAAGACAACTGAAATTATTAGGAATTCGATATGAAACCAAATATTCTTGTTCCGATGGCGGGACTTGGTAGTAGATTTATTAAAGAAGGATT
>RFNU01000005.1 GCA_009927065.1 bacterium
TGCCAACCATAGAACTGCCCTTCTGTATATTTTGTGAACTGCATCGATTCTCCATCAATACAATGCAAGTCATACAGGAAGTTCTCACGGTTTGCACGTTCAATATAGTGCCATACGAATCCACCAACCCAATGAGTGGTGGGAATCCAGGCGTTTTGTGAGTTTCTTTTATCTTTATTGAGGGCATCTCCGTGTAAACGAGAATCCTGAAATTGATCATCAAACTTTTCTGTAAGATCTCGTTCGATGATATCTACTACGTCTTCTGGCAAGTCCGAAAAATACCAAATGCTCTGGTAAGCCAAATGTAACCTCCTTATAATGTATTCAGTGATATTATATATCAGGTTGGTTAGAGTGTCAATATACACTAAAAAGGAGGGACTTTCACCCTCCTCCTGAAAAGTACCACCCAATCAGGTATTGTTATTTATGCAAGATAACGGATGATCACGATTCCAGGACCTCCAGTAGCAGTAAAAGGACCAGGATTGCTGCCACCACTAGGATCAAATCCACCACCAGCACCGCCACCAGTATTTGTTGCACCAGGATTTCCAGCACCTGGAGATCCATTAGCACCAGCGCCGCCCCCACCTAATCCACCTGCATATCCTCCTCCACCACCATCCCAATCTGATCCACCGCCACCACCCCAAAGTATCTATTATAAGGCGCTAAAGATGGAACACCAAAAAGTGGAGCAGCAAAATTGCAGGAACTTGTGTTCCATTTTCACCAGGTTCTCCAGTACCCCCTCTTGACCCAGCTCCGCCATATCCACCACCAGGAGATCCGCCAGAAGCTCTGCCAGATGGCCACGAACCAGCTCCAGATCCTCCAGATGCACTTACTATGTGAACAGATGATGATTCACTTGCAACATAAAGTGGATTTGGGGAATAATTTCCACTAACACCACCACTACCCACAGTAACTGAATAAGAACCTACTGATATTGGAACATTTGTAGAATAAACCACTGCACCTCCTCCACCACCAGGAGTTCCAATGCCATCAGATCCTCCTCCACCACCAACGGCAACTACTTCAACTATTCCTGGAGAGCCTGAAACAGTAAAAGTTCCTGGTGAAGTAAAGGTATGATACTTATATCCATTTCCTGGTGCAAGAGCACTTACATTACCGCCTGTTGCGGAAAAAGGAATTCCGGGACCAGCTGCAGCACCTCTACCAAACCCAAATCTTGACCCAGTAAAAATAGGTGCCATATTATCAGACTCCTACGTTTCCTCTGCGGAAGTTTCCGTTGTTGGTTATATAAACTTTATAACTTGTTGCTGCTGATGATGTTCCACCTGTATAGTGTACAAAGAACGAAACAAAATCAACATCACTCGCAGTTGTTGATAATGTTGTCGTTGTAGCAGATCCTACAAGTCCTCTTGTTGAAATACCAGCAATTGCAGCACCAGCAACATAAGGAATCACAGTACAGTTGGTTCCAATACCAGTTGTTGCAGTTGTGTTACCAATTCCAGAAGGAGTAGTTGCATTTTGAGTATGAATAAGTGTAATCGTTGTTCCCC
>RFNU01000004.1 GCA_009927065.1 bacterium
TTGGAAAAAACTCTTCATATTATTTTTTTCCATTTCCTCTATTTATGCTTCAGTATAATGTTCTATAGAATGACAATTTACACATAGAACTTCGCACTTATCAATTTCTTTCATTAAATCCGATTTATTTGTAAATTATTCTCTCATTCCCGCAGGAAGTTTTCTACCAGATTTGGTAGTTGGTTTTTTTCCTGCTGCCTCTCTGGCAATTTTATCAATTTGTGCAGGAGTCAATCCCTCAAGAATTTCATCAACCCAGGATTCACTCATGTTTACCATAATTTTTTCTGCGGATTCATAAGTTTCTGCATAACCCTCATCAAGAAGGTGTGAAAGAACTACGTCATAAACATCAATTTCTTCTGCTGCCATTCTTGCAGCTAGTCTTGATGCTCCAGATGCGACTTTAGAAGCTGCTGTTCCTATTACATTCTTAACACCTCCTTTGGTTTTTGTAATAGTATTTTGTACGCCCTGTCTTGCTCTTCCGGCAACATCAGCAATTTTATTTTTAATTCTACTTTTGATATCAGCAGCAACTCTTGCTCTTAGTCCCCTTCTCTTTTCGGAATCTTTTGATCTTGCTGCCATACCTGCAGCAGGATGAAGATTTCTCTTAGTTGCATATGCTGCTACTGGTTTATCTACTGCACGATACTTCACATTTCTTCCAAATTCTTGTGCTTTTTTAACACCAGATTTAACTGCATCTTTTGCTCCTCCAAGTGCAGATTTAACAGCATTTTTTACTTTAGAAACAGTTGCTGCTCTTGCTGCAGATCTTTCTGCACGTCTTTTTGTAGCAGTTGTTGACTGTGCATATTCTTTTGCCGCTTTAGAACCAGCGGGGGCATAAGGATTCATTTCGAGAATAACACTCTCAAAAATTTGCTCTACTTCACCAAATTCATACCCTTCATCAAGCATTTCATCAATTGTTTCTTCAACAATTGCATCAATTTCTTCATCACTCAGATCTTCAATACCAGCAAATTCATCTGACATTTCTTCCAATTCATATCTAAGTTCTTCATCATAAACAGCAGTGTAAGCTTCACACAAATCTCTAAGTTCTTTGGGATCCATTTTTTTACAAATACTTTTTTAGTTATTTATAATTAAATTAATTACGTTAGATAATGTTCAGAATCAATATCTATAGTTTTCTTTTTTTTCTTTACTTCGGTTACTGCAGAAAGTTTAAAATAATTTGAATGTGTTTCTCCAAACTTTCTAACTAAAGTTCCTGCAATTTTATTTGCTTCGTTTTCTGTTGAACTTCCTGCCAATCCAGAACCAAATCTTCCTTTATTGTGTTGCTTATAATGAACTAGTTCATGTGCAATAGTTCTCACAATGTCCATTGGATGTCTATTTCTAATATTGATAATAATACGATTATCAACAATTTCCCCAAATGCAGCGATATTTTTTGAGTAGGATGGTTTCTCAACAAACTCAATTTCGGGAAGATCTTTAAGTTTAAGAAATTCTTTTGCAAATGGAAGAAACTTTTTTACAACATCTTCAAATTGTTTTTTATTCATTTCTTCCTGCAGTTTTCTCCACTCAGAAAAATACATTATCGTTTTTTAAGTATTTATAAATCTCCCTTT
>RFNU01000003.1 GCA_009927065.1 bacterium
TTTGCCATTATTGAAACTGGAACTTCATTATCTGAATAATTTTCTGGATTATAAGACCAATTTCCAGAGATGGCCTGATCAAAAAATTTCTGCATCATCGCAACAATTTTAATATATCCATCATTACTTTTCATATCCCAGAGCAACGTATAATTGTTTTTAAGTGTTGCGTATTGAGGAACAATTTGTTTCAGTGGACCCTTCTTGGATTTCTTAATGGACAGAAATCCCCGAGGAGGTTCAATACCATTAGTTGCGTTAGATACTACAGAACTGCTCTCGGAAGGCATCTGTGCGGACAATGTGGAGTGTCTGAGACCGTGTTTCAGAATCGATTCTCTGAGTGCTTCCCAATCGTGCTGAAGTTTGACTGAAGAGATTTCATCCACGTCTTTCTTATAGGTATCAATCGGGAGTAAACCTTGAGAATACTTGGTGCGTCCAAAAAATTCACAATGCCCCCTTTCTTGAGCAATTTTATTTGATGCCTTGAGAAGAAAATATTGAAAGGATTCTGAAAGTCCGTGAACCGCATCCCATGCTTCTTGAGAGTCATATTTAAACCCCAGTTTGGCAAGATAATGTGCCAGACCAATATAACCGATTCCAAGAGATCTACGTGCCTTTGTGGCAACTTCTGCTGCCAGTACAGGATACTTTTGATAATCTATCAGTTCTTCGAGAGCACGGACAGAAAGTTCACAAAGTTCTTCGAGTTCTTCATCGGACTTAACTTTACCCACATTAATGGCAGAAAGAATACACAGTGCGATTTCTCCTGTGGTTTCATCAATATGCTGAATTGGGAATGTTGGCAAAGTAATTTCCATACAAAGATTACTCATATTCACCTTATCAATAAAAGAACTATGAGTATTACAATGGTCTATATTCATAATATAGATTCTACCCGTTTCTGCACGTTCTTTGAGAAGGTTAAGAATAAGTTCTTGTGCCTTAACAGTTTTCTTTGGAATGGATGAATTATTTTCAAATCCAA
>RFNU01000002.1 GCA_009927065.1 bacterium
TGAAAGAAGTGTAATTGTTGAAAATAGCATTAAGTTTAATAGAATTCGGCATCCGTATAGGTAAAGGAGAAGTTCCCATCCTCTCGGGGGGCATTACCCACGGCTCTAGGTTGTCACGTCAAAATCTCATAATAAAAAAGCAATCTTTTTAAGGATTGCTTAAACATTATATTTTATTATTTAGGTTTTGTCAAGAATCTGGTTTACCGAACATCAATTTCCTGATCTCCAAAGGTACTATCATCTTCCAGGCAAATATAAGAAATCTCATCTTGACCCTCAAGATCTAACCATTCCTCAAATTCACCTGCGATAGCACGGGCAGTATCATAATCCTCTGCTGTTCGAATTCGTTCAATTGCCCAATCACGAACCCGCACAATGGGTTCAATCTGTGTTTCCATAATAATCTTTTCGGAAGTATCGAGAGAGGATATTGCTATTATACCAGGCTGGTGTTCCGTCGTCAAGGGATTCTGTGAGGACATTGTGGACAAAGAGTTGTCGGGTCTCTTCGAAATTTGTTTTTCCTTTTGTTCTGTGAAGTGAAAGAATATTTCTTGTAAAATTTTCTTTACCAAATTTCTGAATGTCTTCTTTAAGTTCCGGACAGGATCCATAATATTTCTTCCAATCTGACTCTGATTTTACTTTTCTATTTTTTCCTTTTGGTGTTCGGAATTGCCAAAAATACTTTCTACCAATATAACTCCGATGATTGAGAGTATTTCGTATAAGATATACAAACCCGTAATAATCTTGGATCTGATCTGAGTCAAATATTTTCTCTTCATAAATCCAAGGATTATCGTAGTTACATCCTATACTCATCAATAATGTTAAGAACTTCGTCCAAATATTTATGAGCCAGAACCTTGGGATTCGTAATAAGTTGATTTACTTGATCTTCATATAACTTATGTTTTAATTTTAATACACGAACTTTGAGTTCGTCTTTACTCATTTCATTTCTTGGCATAAAAAAGGGGGAGTGTTGATTACTCCCCTATCTATACTTGATATTAAAGTTTGAAACCGCTGAATGTGTCTTTTATAAAACATTGATTCCAGATTCTAATATTTTATATTTTTTTCCATCATAAGAAACTCCAGAGTAATATTCTTTAGTATTCATCACAGAAAACATATTATATTCTCTACAATCTTCAAAAGGTGTTATATCGACCAAATCTCCATAAGTATTTTTCCAGATACTATGATATATCGCACATCCGTAAGTGTCGTCATCAACATCCGTAATTAAATAATACCCACTTATTTTTTCTCCACCATAAGTTTCTACATAATGATTTACATTATTGTGGCAGTTTGCGTCGGCGCATAGAGGTTTAGATACTACAGGAATTTTTAATAAAGTAGAAGAGAATTCGCAATACTCCTGAAGTTTTATCACACACTCATCTTCTGGTATAGAAACTCTAAATTTCCTCTTCGATGCTCCATCCATTTTTTCTTGGTCCTTTTCTATTATACTTTATTGCAGAACTCATAGTTGCATATGAAATATTTTGAGATTTACAAAACTCTTTTAATGCCCCAACAATAACATACTCTTTATTTTCCGGAGAAATAATTTTCCAAGTTTTGGAGTTTGGATTATCTTTACCAAACTTTGGTGCTCTATTTTGACTTATTTTATTTTTTGTTTCTTGTGATAATTTAG
>RFNU01000001.1 GCA_009927065.1 bacterium
ACCAAATCTGGTATATAGAACCCAGGAAGAACTACTTTATAATAGTAAATATATTAATCATATAAAGACTGCTGGTTTATCCAATGTAGAAATATCAAGCAATCCAAAAATATTGATGGAAAACATAAAAAAAGCATATCCAAATAGAGTTACGATTATAGAACAAATGTTTGAGAAGTGTTACATTGTAGGCATACATATAGTCCAGTTAAAAAGAACACATCCTACAATAGGTTCTTTAAGAAAAAATAGATATGTTTGTATTGATTTTAATACCAGAAGTGAAGACGAACAAACATTACTGATTATGAACAATGAGTTTTATGAGGTAATATGAACTGGAATGAGTTAAAAGATATGGATATATTCTATTTTTGTATAGGGCAGATAAGAGAAGCAATATGGAAAGTATCTCCATATATGAAAAGAGTAATGCTTGATAATAAAACTAATCAATGGAAAAAGCATTTATAAACATATATGAGTTTTGTATTGATGGCTGCTGTTTTATATAATCAATGTAAAAGAGTAGTAAATACTCAAAGTTTCTGCTGTGTTAGATAGCAATGTAACAAAACTTTACATACAAGGTTAAGGTTGGGTTAAACTCGTATATATAGTCAGTGAGAACAAATGGTTCTCATTAGAACCCATATACTTACTCTCTCTCAAAATATCATTTGTTATAAATAGAAGTGAATATGAATAGTATTCATTTATTTTATGAAGGGTGGAATACTCCGTGAGTTTAATAAAATACCAGAGATGTATAGTAGTAAGCATTCTACTGGTAGGTAAACTATAAGAACTTAACTATTTTACATATACTTAAAGACTATTGATAAGGATTAAAATAATGAATGTATCACTATTAGGTAATCACTTATATAATATTATTAAATCTCATAGTATAGGTTATTTCATTTCTTTACAATATTCATTATATGACGATAATGGTATTAATAAAGAAAAGAAGACTAAACTATATGATATAAGTGAAGTAAGAAGAACGCATAAGATTATCAAAAACTTCTTTATGGAAGCATTCTCCCGTGATTTAAGTATGTTCTTTTTTATTGAAAGGAATAAATCTTTTAATATAGATGATGTTACTTTTATAGGGCATTATCACTCGCATATACTTTTAGAAACTATACAAGATTACCATATAGAAGAACCTACATCATTTTTAAGGAGAGTTATGAATAAAGATGGTTTAATACCCATCTCAAATAGAGTTTATGATGATATTGAAGATAAAAAGATTGATTGTATAGAAGCAGTATTAAATCGGTGTGAATGGTTACAGGGTTATAATGATGCTATTAATATACAACCGATTACTAACTTGAAAAATCTTCTAACAAAGGAAGATGAAGATGATGAGGATGGTGGTTACTTATTAAAGCAGATAGGAAAGAACAACGATATAGACAAAGTTATAGATTACAACAATAGCAGTTATTAACTATGAAAACTTTTAAGACATTCTGTAAAGAAGCATATATCAATAAACCCAAAAGCATTAAAAAAGATGATGCTGATATAAGGAATATTTTTAATGCCGCAGGTGCTTTACCATATGAAGCATTTTTAATGTTCATAAATGACGACTATACAATCATCAAAAAATAATATACTAATACACTAAAAGGGGTAAAAACTAATGAAAAATCAAATCTGTATTTCTGTTGCTAAAAGAAATCAAGGTATAGGAGAACTATTAGAAACATATTCTAATCTCTATAATCTCTCTCAAAGTGATACATTTGCCCGTATTTTGAGATATTATGATAAAGAACAAAACCGAGTAAAACAAGTTAGTGGTAATACAAAATGAACCTAAAAAAACTGGATAAACCATTAGAAGAGATGCTTATATTGATTAGTAAGCACCAAAGAAAAACACCAGATAAAGTTATTACAGATTATATAAAAAATACATATGAGAGTATTAAGAAATGAACTTTAATACAGATGCTAAGACAAATCGTTTAAGAAACAAAAACTTTTATATTAGATGCCCCGATAATGAGAAGTATTTTAGAAACATTTATATAATGTATAATCCTTTCTCAAACTCATTACAACCAAAAATATCAAACCCCGTCTATGGAGAACCCCCAGATGGATTAGAACCTTTACCACCTTCTATAATCTCTTATTTGTTTAGAGTTAATATGAGTAGTAATCCAGTAGAAGACTATTAAAGAGAGAAAAATGAACGATAATCAAGTTTCTATTCTAAAACGATGGTTCATAGATAAGAAAGCACATATAGAAAATACAGAAAATATAGAAATAGCCCAATCAAAGAGCACTTTACTCTCTAATGATATAATCTCTATAAGTGAAGATGAAACACCAAATAAACGATTACTCAAAGCAGTTAATATAGCAAATAATATCACAAGTAAAAATGATTTAAGAGATAGAATAAGATTAGGATATAAAAAGAACAAGAAAAACAATATTTTATCAAAAAGGGATAAAAGAGATGCTAAAATAGACGCACTTGATGATAGAGATAGTTTATGGAAGGGTTTAGAATGATTATAAATAGATTTAAGGGGATTTATATTATGGGACATTTACAATACTTTTTTACGAAATCTTTTATATAGAGCAGTTCCCCTACTGCTCTTTTTTTATAGATTAAAATAAGCACCCCCCTATATTATTTTATATACTACTTTAATCTATAAAGACAGCAACCAACCATACAATATCTCTATTCCGTTTATGAATAAAAAATCCCCGTGAGAAATCTTCTATTTGTAAAGTAAAACTTGTTTGTTATATATCAAACCCGTTTATAAGCATTAACCAAATCCTAAACACTCCCTTCTTTTTACTCTCTGTCCTTCTTCTATACCAACTTTTCCGTAAATCAAGCACTTATCAACAATCGTCTTTAATGTATTTTTTATATTGGATTTTTCTTTTGATGTGAAGGGGACATTTTTTCTTCTACAAGAAGAACTCTCTGCCTGTATGGATTGATTTGAGACAGAAGCAGCAGTAGGAGCACTCATAGGAGTGGTGGTGATATGGATTGACTGCCCCCCTACTGCTGCTCCTCTAACTGCTCTTACCTGCTCTCTCTCCACTGGTGGTTCTATCTCCGTGGTGTGGGGGGATTTAGGAAGGTGGTAAAACCAAACCTGAAAATATCTGTGTTTAGCAAGTTTCTCACGGATTATCAAACCAAGTTCTAAAAGAGCAAATAAAGCACGAGAAATCTGTTTTGTGCTATAACCAAGTTCTTCGGCAAGGGATTTTATGCTTTTGTAGAAGAACCTTTTGTTTTTATGCTTGTGAGTAGCATATTTACTCCAAAAGTGAAGACGAGTATATAAAAGAGAAAGTAACCTGCCCGAAACAAGTGAGTTCTCTGGTTTGACTGCTTCCATTTCTGCGACTGCTTCCACTTCATACTTGATGAAGGAACGACTTTTAGGCACAAGAGATTTGTGCCCACCATTTCTGTGGTTCATCTGCTACAATGCTGGTGTGTTTTGTTACTGGTAGGGATATTCCCTGCTACACGAACCCCCTACTCACTAGGCAGGTGAGTAGGGGGTTCTTCCATTGTATCCCCTTTTAACAAACCAGCAAGTTCGTTAAAAACCCATAACGACTTTAATATAGAACAAACCAAGTAGAACCGGCTACTTGACTTAGCAGTTCTATACTGGTAGAATGAACGGAGAACTCTGGTAAATCGTTATGAAAGTGGAGGGGCACGGAAAGAGCATTACTCTTACAGAGTATCAAAGGGAACAACTAAAAGAGCACTTATCACAAAAATACCAGGTTCTATTTGATATTTGTTATTTCACTGGTGGTAGAATAAGTGAAGTTCTTAATATAAGATGGATAGATTTAGTAGAAAACACTATTATTTTAAGAAAACAGACTACAAAAACCAAAGAAACAAGAGAAATACAAATACCTTTTTACCTTGTTAAACAGATATACAAACTTCCTAATCTTGGTTCTTATGTATTCTGCGGAAGAGGTGGTAAAGGGCATTTATCAAGGCAGGCAGCACATATAGCACTAACGAATGCTTGTAGGGAATGTGGTTTGGAAAATCAGTTCTCAACACACGGATTTAGAAGAACTGCTATAACTTCTCTTCACAAGAATAATATTCCAGTTAAAACGATTTGTGCTATATCAGGGCACAGGAGTTTATCAGCATTACAGGGATATATTGATATATCAACAGAGGAAGTAGTTGCTGCCCTACAAACACGATGGTAAAATCAGCAGGAACATAAAAACATTAAATCAAAATGGAAAACCAGTTTATCAACTTTCTTTCTTATAGACAGAAAAACAAGATTGCTGCTGATGCTTTAAGAAGTATTTGTAAAAATCTAAAAATACCAATACAGAGGGATGGAGCAGAACACCTTATACCAATATGGAACGATTATTTCAATATAGAAACAGAGACTTTATTAAATCACGCACTTATAGAATATAGAAGAACAGGAGATATTATAAGCACAAGTGAGGGTAAGTTTATATACTTTAATGAAGAAGAAGGAATATTCACAACTGATAGAAATATAAACCAAGAACTTATAACAGAGTTTATAAATCCAACAGATATAACACCTATACAGGGAACAGAGAAAATACCAAAAAAACAGAAAAAGAACTTATTACTTCCCGTTGAAAGTGTGAATAAGATAGCAAAAGCAGGAGCAGATATAATCACTAATGATAAAACTGGATATGAAATACTACTTAATATCGTTCAGGCATTACAGGAAATCCCTACAAAGATGAATAATACAACAAATACAAATGTTTTAAGTATTCAACAAAATCTTTTAGAAGCAAGTGAAAAAGGATTTTTACTAAACCACGAACAAGTTTCAATACTAACAGGTTTCAGCAAAAGCACAATATCCAGTAAGAAAACAGGTTGGATTAGATATGGATTTACATTCACCAAGGTAAAGGAGGGTTCAACTACACTATGGAGGGTTTCTAAACCATAGTCAAAAACTACTGCTTTTTTGTAAATCTGGTATAGAATACAGGCAGTTCTACAAAAAATCCACTATGGAAACAAAACCAGCACCAGCAGAGGCACCCCTTATTGATGTGGATGTATTAGATAATCAAAGTAACTTTGATAAGAGTTATTATCCATTAACAGGACAAAAAGCAGTAGTAGGAGTTATGGTTAATATGGAAGGTGGATTAAAAGCAAAACTGGAAAGTTTAGTAGAGGAAAACCATTTCCGCAGTTTAACTGGTGCTATGGTTCATTTCTGTGTAAGTGGTTTAGAGAGAGAGTTTAATGCTTTTATAGAAAATGGAGAAATACCAAGAAGTTTAAGGGGATATTCAACCAACAATATATCATCAAAGATTAAGAAAGGTGGTTATGGACTTTCTAAAAAGAAAAAGAACGATTTATTAGATAGATTAGATAGTAACCATCTTGTAGATAGGGTGAGTAGAGGAGAAATAACAATGGAAGAAATGGATAAAATACTAAAAGAAGCAATACAAGAAAAGTTAGATTTACAAAAACAGGGCATTTATATAAGTGGAAATAAAACAGAGGGAGTATCTTTATTTGATTGGAAATATGAAGTGAGGGAAGATAAAGAAGTTTATGATGATAGATGGAGAACCTATACCAAAAATGATGTATGCGTTCTAAT
>RFNU01000142.1 GCA_009927065.1 bacterium
TATTAGCACTAACACCAGAAGTGGTTCCACTGTGATTGTGGTCTACACTTACTCCAGCAGTAGTTCCACCGTGATCGTGACCACCTGCCCCAGCGGTATTATCACCACCACTAACAGAAACCTTAACTCTATTCTCAAAACCACCAGAAAAATTTAATCCATATCCACCTGCTTCGCTTCCACTACTATACAGGTTCATAGAATGTTGGTGATCACCAACATAATTAGTCGTAAAAGCATGAGTATGATTTGCGCTTTGGCCGCCAGTCGTGAATGAGTGACTGTGATCTATATTTCGATTGTCTGTTGATCCTGAGTGTTGGTGTCCATTGTGAGCATCAGAACTTGCAGAGTGATTGTGTTCTGGTAATGGAACCCCTCTACTTGCAAATACAGAAGTAAATGAGGAGGAACCACCAGAACCTCCACCAGTTCCAGAAACAACTCGTAATGCTTTATTATCGTGAGATGTAGATTTCGTCCAACCAGTTGGTGCTGATGCCTGATAGAACACTATAGTAGTACCAGAAGTAAATTCTGCTGCTGGTGCTGATATTGATTGCCAAGTTTGATCGCCTCTCAAATAAGTAGAAGAATTTGCAGTACCAGAAGCCAATCTAGCAGTTGGTACAGTACCAGTAGAAAGTTGTGATGCATTAAGACTAGTACAATTAGTAAGATTACCAGAACTTGGAGTTCCTAATGCTGGTGTGACTAGAGTTGGACTTGTAGCAAATACAGCAGAACCAGAACCTGTTTCATCGGTGAGTGCTGTTGCAAGATTAGCAGAACTAAATGAACCTAATACCGCTGCATTACCAACAGACGTTACGTGTCCAGTCAAGTTTGCATTAGTAGTTACATTAGTAGCAATACCAGAGTTTGTCGCATAAGTAGCAATACCAGAGTTAGTCGCATAAGTAGCAATACCTGCTGATGTCGCATAAGTAGCAATACCTGCTGATGTCGCATAAGTAGCAATACCAGAGTTAGTCGCATAAGTAGCAATACCAGAGTTAGTCGCATAAGTAGCAATACCTGCTGATGTCGCATAAGTAGCAATACCAGAGTTAGTCGCATAAGTAGCAATACCTGCTGATGTCGCATAAGTAGCAATACCTGATCTCGCATAAGTTGCTATACCACTTGATGTCGCATAAGTTGCAAAAGAAACTGAATCTGCACCAGAAATAGTAGAAATACCAGACGAAAAAGCAACACTTAAATTATTTCCAAAATTAACAGTTTTTGCTGTACCAACTAATACATTATTAGCTTTGATATCAATTCCAGATCCAGTTGCAGTAACATTAGATAATCCCGAACCATTCCCAGAAAAAACACCAGCACTTAAAGTTCCTGTTGATGGATTATAAGAAAGTCCATT
>RFNU01000131.1 GCA_009927065.1 bacterium
AAAGCCATGTTTTTATTTGGGTGATGGTTGTACTGTGCATGATATTCGTCCACAAAGTTGTCGTGATTATCATTGTGCTTATATTCAAGGTATTTTACCTGAATGGATGAAGCCTTCCAAATCAAAAGTTCTTGTAAGTGTGGAGAAATGGGGACCAAATAAAGAATATCCAATGTTAAGAGCTATAGAATGTGGACAAAAAATAGAATCTGAATACCTTTCTTGGTTAATTCAATACTCAAGAAATACTGGAGTCGGTTTAGTGTATCAACTGTGTGGCGTATGGAATTATTTTGGTCCCGACCCATTTATGGAATTTTTTAAAGATCAAATAGTAAAGGCAGAATTCGAAAACCCTTTTCTTCAAAAAAATGCTTGACATAGTTTTAAGAACTTGTGATAATTCAGCGGTTCATAATGAAAGGGGATCTAGATTTATAGATGTGGATAAAACAACATTAATCAAAAAATGTTTCATGTCAATTGCTCTTTCTATACAAAATTTCAAGTTACAAGATGTTAAGTTGTGGATTATAGATGACCACAGTAAAAAATCTTTACTAGAATATTTTTCGACTGTATGTAAAAATAAAGATATTGAACTAGAAATAGTTTCTATGAATGAAAAGGGTTTTAATAATTCGGCTTTTAAACAATTTGAATATTGTAAAGAAAAAGGTAGAGAGTGGGTCTATTCAGTAGAAGATGACTATTTACATTTTCCCAATCAATAAAAATAATGTATGAGGCCGCAAATAATTTTTCAAACAAATTTGGCAGAGTTATAGCGATTAGACCCGATGATGATGTTTTTACTTATTCACCAAACACAAAATATTCACAAATGCCCTGTCGTATTTTATTAGGAACCGAAAGACATTGGAGAACGCTAAATAATACACACCATACTTTTTTTACACATGTTGATGTCTTTAAAAACTATTGGGAATTGTTTGCTTCTTTAGCTAAATATTATAAGGTAACTACCGTGAATGAAGATGGAACAATCAATACAATTTGGTCTGATGGAGTAAGTAAAGATGGCCCGGTTCCACTTTTGTCTCCTATACCAACTCTCGCACTACATATTTCACAAAACAACGAACCACCTTTTACTGATTATAAAAAACTTTGGGATGAAATTGAACTATGAATAAAATTTTAATTATGGGTCTTCCAGGATCCGGTAAAACCTATTTTGCTGAGCGCCTTAAAAGATACCTTGAAACACACGGCACAAGGTCATTAGCATCAATTGAAGATGTTCCATATCCAAATTTAAATGCTCGTGTCGATTGGTTTAATGCCGATGAGATTCGCAAAAAATTTAACGATTGGGATTTTAGTCGTGAAGGCCGTATTCGCCAATCAATTCGTATGTTTGACTTTGCTTTGAGGTGTAAAGGTGATTATGTCATTTGTGATTTCGTGGCACCTTTACCCGAAATGCGACACAATTTTAAAGCTGATTGGACGATTTGGATGGACACAATTGATGCTGGTCGTTATGAAGATACCAATAAGGCCTTTGTTCCGCCAGATGTTTATGATTTTCGTATCAATGAACAAAATGCCGAAAAATGGGTGCCCTATGTTGGTGAAATGATACTCCAAGAAAAAAGAAGGCCTCG